>JAGQRA010000029.1 GCA_020425885.1 Planctomycetota bacterium
ACTTCGCCGGCCATCGCACGGCGAACGGCACCCGGATGCCGCCTTCGAACGTCTGCCCCTTGTGTCCGCGCAACGGGGTGTTGCGCGAGGCGTTGTTGGTCGCGCCGCCGTTGTCGTTGAGGAAGAACAGCAGCGTGTCGTCGGCGATGCCCTCGGCCTGCAACGCATCGAGCACGGCGCCGACGGCGCGGTCGAGCGCGCGCGTCATGCCGATCAGCTTGCGCCGTCGCGCGGTGCCCTCGGCGCCATCGAGGTCGCTGTCGAGCGCGTGCATCGGACCGTGCACGGCGTTGAAGGCGAGGTAGAGGAACAGCGGCGCGTCGCCGCGTTGCCCGATGTAGCGCACCGCCTGCCGCGCCAGCTCGTCGGTCATGTACTCGAACTCCTCGGGCTGCGCGTCGCGCTCGCGCAGCAGGCGGTTGAGCCGGGTGGGCTTGTCGAGCGGGAAGTACGAACGCGCGCCCTGCAGGAAGCCCCAGTAGTGATCGAAGCCGCGCGAGCACGGGTGGAACTTCTCGGCGTAGCCGAGGTGCCACTTGCCGACCGCGACCGTGCCGTAGCCGGCGCCGCGCAGGTGATCGGCGATCGTGCGTTCGGTCAGGGCCAGCCCGTTCACTTCGCTGAACAACGGCGGGATGTTGAGTTCGTGGCCGAAGCGCTGCTGATAGCGCCCCGTCATCAGGCCGGCGCGAGTCGGACTGCAGACCGGCCCCGAGACGTAGCCGTTGCTGCAACGGATGCCGTCCCGCGCGATCGAATCGATGCGCGGCGTCGCCAGATCGGTGGCGCCGTGCATCGAGAAGTCGGCGTAGCCGGCATCGTCGCTGAGGATGACGACGATGTGCGGCCGCGGCGCCGGCTGCTGCGCGGTCACGATCGTGGCCGTCGTCAACCACAAGAGCCCGAGGCCATGATGCAGCGATCTCATCGCCTTCGCGGCCAAGGCATGAACGAGAGCGATACGGGCAGAAGGCTTCGGCATGGGGGCTCCGGACGCTGGCACCGCATGCTCCGCCGCCGATCCGGGGCCGTCAAGCAGCCCGCTACTCCCCGACTCCCCGAGCTCAACCGGCAGCTTCGGTCGCCGCGTTCTCGATCGGCTCCGTCGGCGCCACGTCGAGCAGCGTCGCCTTCAATGCCGCGAGGTCATCGAGATCGACGCGCAGCTTCTCGCACAGACGATCATCGCCGTCGTCCTGCATGGCCCAGATCGCCGCGGCGCCGGCGTGACCGGCGCGCATCGGATCGCGGCCGAGCCCCTGACGCACCAGATCCTCGAGCCCGAACACCGGCCCCGGATAGATCGCGGCCCCTCGCAGACGCTTCTTCAGATCGACGAAACGGCGCTCCAACGCCGGGTCGGCTTCGCGATCGAAGGCATGCCGCTCGTACCAGCGCGGCAGCGCCTCGCCGAAGTGCAGCAACGGGGCCCGCTGCGGCAGCGGCTCGATCAACCGTCGCAGCGCATCCCATTCCTCGGCCGCGCTCGCGGCGCGCTGCCAGCGGAACTCGCCGCCCTCGACCGCGGGGTGCAAGACGCCGAAGGCGAGCACGCGGTCGGCGAACGGGTCACCCAGCAGGTGCACGATCGCGGCATTGGCCAGCGACGCCCCGCGCGGACGCGGCTCGACGATCGGCCGGCCGAGCAGTCGCGCCTGCGCCGCCTTGCGCAGCCGGCGCAGCAGGACGGCGTCGAGGTTGCCGCGCCGATGCGCGTTGTCGGGGTGGAACGTCGCCAGGTCGGCGACCGTGCGACAGCCGAGACCGCTGAGGATCGCCTGTGCGCCTCGACTCATCCCCATCACCAGGGACAGGTCGTCGCGCGCCTCGAGTTCGGGCATGCAGCGGTGGTTATGGTATCAGCTCGAGCAACCCCACTGCAGGAACGGCTGCGCCGCCTCGACGTCGTCGCGCAGTCGCCGCAGCGCCGCGAGCACCTCGCGGCCGGCGCCGAGGTAATCGGCGATGGCGAAGCGCTCTTCGCTGCCGTCCTTGAGGACGAGCGCGCCGTGCCGCGGCAGCCGTTGCTGCACCTGTTCGAGCAGCAGCGAATAGAACACGACCTGCAGGATCTGGTCGCCGCGCGATCGCCCCGAGGTCTTGACGTCGATGACCTCGTAGTGGTGCTCGCCGAGCGCCGAGCTGCCGGGCAGCCGGCGCAGCAGGTCGGGCAGACCGAGACAGTCGTCGGTCGACAGCACGGCCTGGTGGATCAGCTTCTCGCCGTTCTGCAGGAGCTCGCGCGTGACCTCGGCGCCGGCGGCGAAGTCGCGTTCGGGGTAGGCCGGTGCGACGACGCCCAACGGCTGCACGAAGTGGTCCTCGAAGTCGCGGCCCCGTCTGGCCGCGAACTCCTCCCATTCCGTCGGCGGTCGACGCTGATCGCGCGACAGGTGCAGGTCGAGCGCCGCGAGGCGCGGGCACTTCACGTAGGAGTAGACGTGGGTGCCGGTGATCCGCCGCATGTGCGGCCACCGTAGCGGCTGCCCGGCTCGTCAGCGAGGCACGATCCGCACCAGGCAGTCGAGGTAGGCTGCGCCGAGCCCGACATCGGTGGCACGCGCCGCGATCAGGGCATTGGCACTCTGGCCGCGATCGAAAGCGCCGCCCTTCGGCATGATGGCGACGTCCCGGCGCTGGCGCGGGTCGAGCCGCAGTTCGGCCTCGATGCGACCGAGCGGACTGACGACGAAAACGGCCGCCCCTTCGACGAGGCCGGGGACCGCTTCGGGATGAGCGACGACCCGGGTCCGTTCGCCGAGGCCGGGCGGAACCCACTGTGATGCCTGGCTCTTCTCGGTCGAGTTCGAGAACAGCCACAACGGCTCGCTCGCATCGGGACTCGACGGCGGCACGTCGACCTCGGCAGCTTCGGCAGCGGCGGCGAGCAGCTGGACCTTGCCGTTCCGGGTCTTGACCCGGCCTTCGGCGAACAGGTGGAGCCCGGTATGCGGACTGCGCACGGCGCCGTGCCGGCGCAGGCTGCCGAGGCTGATGCCGTGCCCGTCGACTCCACCCAACGCCACCCGCTTCAGGGCATCGATGCCATCCTGGGGAAACTCGACGAGGTCGAGCCGGCGGGCTAGATCCTGCAGGATCTCGATCTCGTGGCGGACTCCCGGCGGCGACGGCACGATCGGCCGCGATTCACCGATCCAGTGATGCCCGAAGGCGCCGAGCAGGTCGCTGTCTTCGAACAGGGTCGGCACCGGCAGCACGACATCGGCCCGTCGAGCCGTCTCGCTGAGCCGGCAATCGGCGACCACGACGCATTCGACGGACTCGATCGCGCGCGCGACCGCGGCCGAATCGGGCAGCATGGCGACCGGATTGCCCGCCGTGACCCACAGCAGGCGCACCGGCGGATCGGTCGCCGCCAGCACATCGGGCCCGAACAGCGGTTCGCGAATCAGGCGTGGATGCTCGACCTCCGGACCGAAGGGGCGAAAGGGCCGGCGCCGGCCGAAGTAGAGCGAGGCCCCGCCGCCGGGCCGGAACAGGTTGCCCGAGATCGCGGCGAGGGCGTCGAGGGCACGAACGGTGGCGCCGCCCCGCTGCCGCCGCTGCAATCCCCAACCGACCAGGATCGCGACCGGCCCATCGCTCAACAGATCGGCGACAGCCTCGACCTCGGCCACGGTCACGTCGGCAGCCGCCGCCCACTCGGCAATCGTTCGGCTCTCGGCAAGCGCGCGGAAGGCAGGCAGGTTGTCGCAGCGATCAGACGTCGCCGGATCGATGCGACCGGAATCGAACAGGGCGCGGGCAACCCCCATCGCGAGTTCGTAGTCGCCGCCCGGGCGCGGCATCACGTGGCGATCGGCAAGTGCGGCCGACTTGTGATGCACCGGGTCGATCAGCCAGACCGCCGTGCCGTTGGCGCGAATCCGCTTCAGCAAAGGAACGAGGTGGACGCTGCTGACCTTCGGGTTCTTGCCCCAGAGCAGGATGCCGCGGCTGTTCTCGAGGTCGAACAGGTCGTTGCTCTCGCTGACGCCGAAGTCGGCACACTGCGCCGCCTCACCGGCGCCGTTGCAGATGTCGCCGACCTTGGTCGCACACGGACCGAACAGGTCGAAGAACAGGTCGGTGAGGTGCTTCAAGATCCCGAGCGAGCCGCCCGAGCGGTAGTGGAAGATGGCGGCGGGACCCGACTCGGAGCGGATCTGGAGCAGCTTGTCGGCGAGGAAGGACAGGGCTTCGTTCCAGGTGACGGGCCTCAACTCGCCGTCCCGGCGCAGCAGCGGCTCGGAAACCCGGTCCTCGGCGGCAAGAAAACCGGCGAATCGACTGGTGCGGTAGCAGAGGAATCCCTGAGTCACCGGATGAGAGGGGTCACCGCGCAAAGCGGTGATCTGGCCGTCCTTGACCGTGGCCAGAATGGCGCAGGCATCGGGGCAATCCCGATTGCAGGTCGTTCGCATCTCTCTGGGCGTCATGGGCAACCCTCCGCCGATTCGCAGTGATGTCTAGGGTCAGACGCAACTCTAGACGGAACAGCGGCATATGTCTTCTGCGCGGCGAAAGAAACCGATCCGTGGGTCGGCTGATGCGAGCGCATGGCCGTGGCTCAGGAAGGCTGGCGTCGACGCCCGCCACCCCCGGCCATCCGCCATCTTTCCACAGTCTTCATTGCTTCTTAACCGGAGGTATTTCATTCCTTGGCAAGGACCTGCAGGTTGTCCGACCCGCCTTTTCCACATCAGAAAAGTTCGGTGCCATGGCCGGATTCTGGTCCTTCAGGTTTGACCCTGGGCCGTACCGAGGCCACTGTTCGCCGCATCGTCAACCTCCGGCTGGCAGCCATTCACTCACTCGAACCCAAGACAGTCTGATACCCCGCCAGCCGCTGGTGACCACCGTTCCCTAGGGAGGAGCCTCAACAAGCATGACCAAGTTCGCTCACAGCCTTCTGACCCTCGCGGTTTCGTCGTCCGTCGCCCTGGCCCAAGGTGGCTGGAGTGGAGCCCCCGGCAAGGGCCTCAACTACGACGGTGGTGACACCTTCAGCTTCAAGATGGCCAACCAGCTGCAGACGCACTGGACCTTCACGGCCAACGACGGCGGCACCGACACCAACAACTTCACGATCCGCCGCGCCCGCACGAAGTTCAGCGGTCACGCCTACAACAAGAACATCAACTACGTGCTGCTGGTCGACGCGACCGACTCCGGCAGCAGCGGCGACGGCAACATCAAGGACGCCCACATCACGTGGTCGTTCCTGAACGATGACAGCGGTTCGATCGGGCTGCGCATGGGCCAGGGCAAGACGCTGTTCGGCCTCGAGGGCACCGGCTCCTCGTCCGGCCTGACCTTCGTCGAGCGCTCGCTGGCCGCCCGCGGCTTCTCCGACGCGCGCAGCCGCGGCGCCTGGCTCGTCGGCTCGCAGGCCGAGAACAAGCTGCGCTGGGCTGCCGGCGCCATGAACGGCTCGACGGCACACGGGCTGACGGGCGCCAGCGTCGACCTCACCGCCGCCGGCACGGCCACAGATCCCATCGTCGGCGCCAGCGGCTACACCGACCGCGGTGAAGAGACCTCGAACTCCGACAACGAGCTGTCCTACGTGTTGTCGGCCAGCTTCGATCCGCTCGGCGATTGCCTCGGTGGCAAGGGCAACGAGTCGTTCAAGCAGGGCGACTTCCGCACTGACAACAAGAGCCTACGCGGCACGATCGGCCTCGGCGTGGCTCTCGAGAACGGCAAGGACGCCACCTCCGGCGCGGACGTCGAGAGCACCTCGATCAACGTCAACACCGCCTGGCAGGCGGCCGGCTTCCAGTTCATGGGCGAGTACTTCATGCGCACCGACGAGGGCACTTCCCAGAACTTCGCCAACACGGGGGCAGCCACCGACAAGGAAGAGTCCAGCGGCTGGGCGGCCTCGGTCGGTTGGATCATGCCCAAGAGCAGCGACACGGCGATCCAGTGGGGCTTCGGCGCCCGCATCAGCTCGGCCGAGAACGACATCGGCAACGACATCAAGGTCGACTACCTCGGCGGACTGCAAGGGATCGGGGCGACGCCCGGCGACGTCACCGAGCTGTCGTTCGTCGCCAACGCGTTCTACCACGGCCACGCCTGCAAGACGCAGCTCGAGTACACGATCCAGGACGTCAACCCGACGGCGGGCGGCGACACCACGAATCACATCGTGCGCGTCGCGTTCCAGCTGCTGTTCTGATCACGTCTGATCGGGGCTGACACGAGGCAGGCTCCGGCCCGCCTCTTTTCGTGTACGGGCACCGTTGCTGTACGGTCCTGGCCGCGATGACCATCGAGTGTGACCATCTGATCCTCGGCGCCGGCCTGCGCGGCCTGCGCGCGGCCCTGACGCGCCAGTCGGTCAATCCTGACGCCGCCATCGTCCTCGTCGACGCCGCGCCACAGCCCGGCGGTTCGACCCGGACGCAGCGCAGCAACGGCTTCTCGTGCGAGCTCGGCCGCTTCGCCTTCACCCGCGACGAGATCGCGCCGCTGCTCGATCGCCTGAACCCTGCGCCCCAGCCTGTCGAGTCGCGGACGCCGAGCGGCAGCCTGTTCGATGGCGTGCGGCTCGTCGAGGTCGACGTCGAACCGAAGCCGGTGTCCTTCCGCAGCGGCAACGAGGAACTCACCCAGGCCTGCCGGCGCCAACTCGGCCCGTGCCTGCAACTGGGCCGCGCCGCCGCGGCGGTGTCCCCGATCGACGGCGGCTGGGAGATCACCCTGACCGGCGAGGTCGAGACCCTGATCCGAACGCGCCACCTGACCGTGTGCCTGCCGGTCGATCGCGCCGCGGACCTGTTCGGCGAGTTCGACCCGGCGCTCGCGGGAATGCGTCCGCACCTCACGCGAGAACCACAGGCCTTCGCCTTCCTCGGCGGCCTCGCTGCGGATTGCGCCGATCTCCGTGGCTATGGCATCGTGCCAGCCGATGGCATCGAGACGCCCGTCGCCGAGACGATCTTCTGCAGCAACGTGTTCCCGGGCCGCGGCCTTGCCGACCGCTTCCTGCTGCGCAGCGAGATCACGGGCGCAGCGGCGGCCGCCACCGACGACGACGTGATCGCGACCACGGTTGCCGAACTGCGGCGCTGGACCGGCCACACCGGCACCTTCGGCTTCACCAAGGTGCACCGTTTCGAACGCATCGCGCGCGATGCGGCCTGGACCGAGTGCCGCATCAGATTGCGAGGTCTGGCCTCGCGCTGCGCCAACCTCGACTTCGAGTAGCGATCCCGCGGCTGCCTGCGGCTCAATCGCCGATCGTCACCCGCCGGCCCTCGGCGGCGCTGACGTAGGCGGCGTAGACCAGGCGCACGACCTCGAGCCCGAGCTCGCCATCGACATCGCTGCGTTCGCCACGCACGAGATGATCGGCGGCGTTCTGCACCAGGCCCTGGTGACCCGAGCTCCAGTCCTCGTCCGGCATCGGCGTCGACCAGCCCGCCTGGCCGGCCAGCTTCTCCATCAGGTACTCGTCGCCGAAGGCGCCATCGGCGACGGCATAGGCGCGCAGCGAATCCGCGGGCGACAGCGAACACTCCAGGCGATGGTCGCTGGCGTAGATCGAGAGGTGGCTCTGCATGCCGCCGAGCAGGTTGTCGCTGCCGTAGGCAACTCCGCGGCTGCCGTCCTCGAATTGCAACACGCAGGCGCCCCAGTTCTCGATGTCGCCCCAACCGGTCGCGACCGCGCACGGCGCATCGCCGACAGCGCGGGACAGATCGGCGACCTCGGCGCTGACCGCGACCACGCCGATCGGCTTGCCGAACCGACGGATCCCCTCGCGCCGCTTCAACCACAGCATCGCGCCGATCGGGTGCGCGCCCAACCGAAGCAGGGCGCCACCGCCGGCGTATCGCCAATCGCGAGCGTAGCTCGCGTGCGAGCCCGAGTGGCTCTCCCAACCGCGCATCTCGAGCACGACCCCGCCCGCCGCCGCGCCGAGTGCGGCGGCGCGCTGGATGTTGGGCGCGAACACCCAGTTCTCGCCGTAGAACAGCTGCACGTCGGCCCGCGCGCAGGCGGCCACCATCGCCTGCGCGTCGGCAACTGCGGCCCGTAGCATCGTCGGGCGATCGGTGGCGGCGACCGCTGCCGCGCTGGCCGAGGCCGGCATCCCCTGTCCCCAGTAGGCCGTCAGCGGCTTGGTGCAGAGCACGTGCTTGCCGGCCGCTGCCGCGCGTTCGCACAGCGGGCCATGGGCATGATTGGGAACGCAGAGGTCGACCAGGTCGACCTCGGCGGCAGCGAAGGCCTCGTCGATCGAGACGCCGCGCGCGGCGCCGCATTCACGCGCGAAGTCCTCGGCGCGACCGCGCTCTCGGGCCGCGATCACGATCGTGATCGCGGCGCCATGAACGCGACGCCAACAACGCACGCGGGTACGGGCGAGGAATCCGGTGCCGACGATGGCGATGGTGAGCGGGCGGTTCATTGGTCGCAGAGTGTAGACCGCAGACGTGCCGGTATCCTGCCGTGCGATGACATCACTCACCGCCACAGCCCAGGCCCGCATCGGATTGCTCGGCAACCCGTCCGACATCTACGGCGGCCGCGGCCTCGGCTTCAGCGTCGCCGAAATCGGCGTCGAGGTGACGCTGTCCTCGGCCGTGATGATCACCCTGCCGAACGACCTGCTGCGGGCCGGCTGGCTGCTTGCCGAACGCGAATTGAACGCGGCCGGAATCGACCCGCGGTCGCGGCCGTTCGACCTCACGTTCGCGAGCACGATCCCGTTCCAGGGCGGGCTGTCGGGCTCGAGCGCGTTGCTGATCGCAGCCCTGCGCGCCTGGAGCCGCTGGTTCGGCCTGTGGCTCGAACCGGCCCGCATCGCCGAGCTGGCCTGGCGGGCCGAGAACGAGGTGCTCGGCATCCGCGCCGGGCCGCTCGATCGACTGGTGCAGGCCCACGACGGCCTGCTGGCCATGGACTTCGCCGACCCCTTCGCCGTCGGCGCCGTCGAGCGACTCGAGCCCGACCTGTTGCCGCCGCTGCTGCTGGCCTGGCACGGCACCCCCGGGCAGAGCTCGGGCGACGTGCACGCCCCCGTCTTCGCGCGCTGGCAGGCCGGTGACGCCGAGGTGCGCGACATCATGCAGCAGCTCGCGGCCAACGCGATGGCCGGCCGCGATGCGCTGCTCGCCGCGGACCACGACGCCTTCCGCGCCAGCATCGATCGCAACTTCGACCTCCGCGCCCGCGTGTTTCCGATCGCCGCCGCCGACCGCGCCCTGATCGAACTCGGCCGACGACACGGCGCCGGCAGCAAGTTCCCGGGCTCCGGCGGCGCGGCCCTGTTCGCCTGCCGCGACGAAGCTCATCGCGCCGAGCTCGAGGCGGTGTGCCGCGCCGATGGTCACGAGACCCTGCGCCCGACGGTCAAGCCGGCACGGCCGCGATTGCGCGCCGTGTTCCTCGCCGCGGGTTTCGCGACCCGGCTGTATCCGCTGACGCAGCGCCAGGCCAAGCCGCTGCTCGAGATCGGCGGCCGCCCGATGCTGACGCGCATCCTCGACGACGTCATCCGCACCGGCGCGGTGTCGGACGGGGTCGTCGTCACCAACGCGCGCTTCCATGCCGACTTCGTCGCGTGGGAACGATCTGCCCGACCGCGGCTGCCGATCACCGTCATCGACGATGGTGCCACGACCAACGAGACCCGGCTCGGCGCGGTGCGCGATCTCGCGCTCGCCCTCGAGCAGACCGAGGAGACAGCGACGCCCGACGGCTACCTCGTGCTCGCCTGCGACAACCTGTTCGAGTTCGACCTCGTGCGACTCGTCGATCGCTTCGCGGCCACCGGGCAGGGTCAGCTGATCGTGCGCCGGATCCCGACACCGGTGCCGTCGGGTCGCTACAGCGAGGTCCTGCTCGACGGCGAACGCGTCGCGCGCTTCCGCGAGAAGCCGGCGGACCCGGAGTCCGATCTTTCCGCCATCGCGATCTACCTGCTGCCGCGCGAGCTGCCGGCGTTGGTGCGCGAGTATCTCGGATCCGACAGAAACCCGGACGCGCCCGGTCACCTGCTGGCGTGGCTCAGCCGGCGCCTGCCGCTGCAGGCGTCGCGACTGGAAGGACGCTGGCTCGACATCGGCAGCGTCGAGGATCTCGAACGGGCGCGGAGGATGTTCGAGTCGGCCCCCGAATCATCGGCATGAGCCGTTGAGTTCCGCCCGGCACCGCGTGGCATGGAATGCCTGCCGGCCGGTACACTGCGCCGATGCAATCCAAAGCCAACACCGTCGAGGATTACCTCGCCGAGCTGCCCGAGGAACGTCGCGAGGCGATCGAGCAGCTGCGCAAGCTGTTCAAGAAGAACATCGACAAGAAGCTCATCGAGCACATGAGCTACGGCATGATCAGCTACTCGGTGCCGCACTCGGTGTACCCGCCCGGCTATCACTGCGATCCGAAATCGCCGTTGCCGTTCGCCTCGATGGCGTCGCAGAAGAACAACCTCGCGCTCTACTTCTTCGGTCTCTACATGGACCCCGACGAGATGGCGCGGTTCCAGCAGGGCTGGAAGAAGAGCGGCAAGAGGCTCGACATGGGCAAGTCCTGCGTCCGTTTCAAGCGCCTCGAGGACGTGCCGCTCGAGGTCGTCGCCAACGCGTTGCGCAACATGACGGTCGATCGATTCGTCGGCACCTATGAGGCCTCGCGGCAGGCCGCAACTGCCGGCAAGGCGATGACGAAGAAGGCGGCGAAGAAGTAGCGCAGCGGCCGCATCGCGCCGTATCCTCCGCCGCATGTCGATCCTGCGCACCATGCTCGTTCTGATCCCGTTGTCCTGGCTCTGCGGCTGCACGGCCGAAGCCAAGCCGGAGCAGGCTCCTCCCGCCGAGGTCCCATCCGCCCCGGCTCCTGCCGGCAACACCGGGTTCGATGGGCTCGCCCCGGCTCCGACCCCGGATCTGATCGCGAAGCTCGAGAAAGCCGATGCCCAGGACGGCAAGACCGACAAGGTCGTCTCGAACTGCGCCGGCTGCCAGCTTCACATGGCCGGCATGGCCGAGCACCCGCTGAAGGTCGGCGGCTACACGCTGCATATGTGCAAGGGGTGCGCCAAGGAGACCGACGCGATCAAGGTGCTGACGGCGCTCAAGATCGACGGCTGATCTCAGGATCACTGGCCTCGAGGTCACCGACCTCGATCGCCGCCGCCCCGACCACCGGCGCAGGCAGCGCGCCGCGCAGGAACGTGCGGTGCCAGACCTCGAGACCGAGCAGGGTCCACAGTCGCAGCTCCTCGTTGCGACGCCCGCGCATGTGGTCGCGCACCATGCCTTCGATCGGCGCGCGCTCGAGGTAGCCGCTGACGAAGGAGTCGCGACCGAGCAGCAGATCGTGGGCGTAGTCCCTGAGGCCGCCGCGAAACCATTCGTCGAGCGGCACGCGGAAGCCGACCTTCTTGCGATCGATGATGGCGTCAGGCAGATGCTGCCGCGCCACCTCCTTGACGATCCACTTGCCGCTGCCGCCGCGGACCTTGCGCGCCGAATCGATGTGGAACGCCAGCTCGACCAGCCGGTGATCGAGGAACGGTGGCCGGTTCTCGATGCTCGCCGCCATCGACATCCGATCGCCGCGTTCGAGCAGGTTGTCGGCGAGCCAGGTGTGGCAGTCGACATAGAGCATCCGGCGCAGGTGATCGCCGGCGCAGCGCTCGTATTGGCCGAGCGATCGCAGCGCGCCGTAGCCGGCGTGCAGGCCCTGCCGTTCGTACCACGTGAACGGCGCGAACCAGGTCTGCAGGCGCTCCGCGGTCGTGCGCCCGGTCAGCGCCCGGGCCGCCTGGCGGGCGCGATACCGCGAGCCCGGCAACAGCCGTTCGCCGAACCGCGCCAGCGGCACCCGCAGCCAGCTCGGCAGCGCGGCCACGGCGGCGATCGTCGGTTCGTGGACGTACTTCGGGTAGCCGCCGAACAGCTCGTCGCTGCCTTCACCCGACAGCAGCACCTTGACCGACTGCCGCGCCTGGGTGGCGATGCGGAAGATGGCGACGTCGGCCGGCTCGCTGATCGGCCCGTCGCGATGCCACGACAGGCGTTCCCACAGCGACTGGAAGTCCGCGGCGGTGACATGCACCTCGTGGTGGGTGGTGCCGACCGCCGCGCTGACCTGCCGCGCATAGGGCAGCTCGTCGAAGCGCGGATCGGCGAAGCCGGCGGCGAAGGTCGCGACCTCGCCGCCGCGGCGCGCCTTCTTCATCAGGGCGACGACGAGACTGCTGTCGAGGCCGCCGCTCAGGTAGGCCCCGACCGGCACGTCGGCGACCAGTCGCAGAGCGACGGCACGTTCGAGCTCTTCGGCGACGGCCGCGATCGCGTCCTGGTCAGACGACCGGTCGACCTCGCTCGCGATCGGCAGCTGCCACCAGACCTCGTCCCGCGTCGCGCCGTTGGCCGCGATCTGCAGCGCGTGGCCCGGCGCCAGCTTCTCGATGCCGGCGAACAACGTTCGTCCCGGCGGCACCGAGCGATAGGTCAGGTAGTCCTCGACCGCATCGTCATCGAGCCGTGGCGCGCCGAGCGCGGGCAACAGCGCCTTGACCTCGCTGGCGAACGCGACGAAGCCGGGGCCGTGCGCGTAGTAGAGCGGCAGGATGCCGAGTCGATCGCGGGCCAGCAGCAGGCTGCCCGTGCGCTCGTCGAAGAACGCGAACGCGAACTGCCCGTTGAGTCGCTCGAGGCCGGCGAGGCCATCGCAGCGCAGGGTCTCGAGCAGCACCTCGGTGTCGCCGTTGGTCCGCAGTCGCACCCCGGCCGCGGCGAGTTCGGCGCGGCGTTCGGCGTAGTCGAAGATCTCGCCGTTGTAGGTGAGGTGACAGGGCGCGGCGGCCGAACTCATCGGCTGTGGCGAGCCGGCCAGATCGATGATCGACAGGCGGGTGTGACCGAACCCGACCTGCCCGCCGGCGTAGATCGCGAAACCGTCGCCGTCGGGGCCGCGATGCCGCAGCTGCGCCGCCATCGCGCGCAGCAACGACTCGTCGACCGCGCGGCCGTCGAAACGCCGGATGCCTACGATGCCGCACATGAATCCTCCTCGTGCACCGGCGCCCGACCGGCAACGATGCCGTCGAGAGTGGCGAGCAGCTCATGCGTGCGATCGTCCCAGGTCGCGTTCGCGAGCAACGCCCGCCGATCGCCGCTCGCGATGCGACCGGCCACGACCTCGTCGATGCGACGCAGGAATTCGTCGCCGTCCTCGGCCACGTGCACGAAGTCGCGGTAGTGCTCGACCTCCGGAAAGTAGGTCGTCACCACCTCCTGCCCCAGCGCCAGATACTCCTTGAGCTTGATCGGGTTGCAGCAGCGGATCCAGTCGTTGTCGAGCCACGGCATGATCGACACATCGAAGTCGGCACCGAGATCGGGGATCTCGGCATACGGTCGGAAGCCGAGCCACCGCACGTTGCGGTGCCGGGTCAGGCGCTCCATCGACAAGGTCGCATCACCGATCAGGGCCAGGGTGTAGTCCGGTCGCTCGACGGCCAGGCGCTCGAGCAGATCGAAATCGATGACGTAGTCGTCGAGTCCACCGAAGAACCCGATGATCGGGCGGGGCAGACCGAGGCCGGTCAAGGCCCCGGTGCGACCCCGGGCGTGGAAGTGCTGCAGGTCGACGCCGTGATCGAGGAAGTGGGCGCGCTCGCCGGTCAGGTCACGCTCGCTGTCGAGGAAGGCGCGGCTGCTGTAGAGCACGCCGTCCGCCTTCGTCAGCAGTTCGCGCTCGAGTCCGGCGATCAGCCCCTGATCGGCTTCACCGAAGGCCGAGTGCTTGTCGCTGCGGTTGTAGATCAGGGTCGTGCGCCGCATCTCCCGCGCCACGTCCCAAGCCGTCGGCACGGTGACGATGATGTGCGGATCGACGATGCCCATGCGCCGCGCCACCCGTTCGACCTGGCGGCGGATGCTGCTCGCGTTGAACGCGCGCGCCTTCTCGCTGCCGTAGAAGGGGAACAGCAGCGGCGTCATCACGGCGTAGTCCGGCGTCGCGGCGAGCGGCCGCCGCACGTGCCGCAGCATGCTCTTGAGCTTGCGCCAGATCCTTCTGAACGGCAGCGGCGACCGGCCGGGCATCGGCATGCGCATGCCGATCGAGTTGACGAGCAGGACCTTGCGATGCCGCGCCGCGCGCGTCATCAGCTGGAAGTCGCTGTGGGCGCGGTTGTGGTACCACCAATCCTGGCCGCAGAAGCAGATGATTTCCGGCGAG
>JAGQRA010000240.1 GCA_020425885.1 Planctomycetota bacterium
ACCTTGATCTCACCCTTGGGCAGCGTGATCGTGCAGGTGACCATGTTGTCGCCGGGGTGGAACGCGGTCGCGGTGGCCTCGCCCTTGTAGCCCGAGGCGTCGTAGATGGCGAAGCTGAACTTGCGCCGGCTGAGCTGGTCCTGGATGTCGACCTCACCGGGGTTGTCGGTGATCTTGATCGTGCAGAGCCGGTTGTTGCTCACGTTCGAGACCGTGCCGCTGAGGTTCGGGGCGGCCAGACCCGGCAGGAAGCCACCCTCGGTCGCGACGCTGACCAACAGCTTCAGCTCGCTGCGCTCGGTGTTCAGCGCGGCGATGGCGAGGTCCTTGCTCTCGATGGTCGAGTTCAGGGCCGCGATCTGCGTCCGCAGCTCGCGGTTCTCGGCATCGGCGGCATCGCGGGCGCGGACGGCTTCGTCCTTCGCATTGCCGGCGGCGACCGACGACTGGTAGGCCGCATCGGCCCTTTCCATCGCGGCCTTCGACTGCGTGTTGCCGGCCTCGGCGATCGACAGCAGCTGCTTGACGTCGGAGGTGACCGACGCGAGCCGCTGGTTGAGCACCTTGTTCTCGTCGATGGCCTGGTCGAGCGAGTGCTTGACCGAGTTGAGCTCGGTCTCACGCGCGGTCTTGGCGACCTCGAGCGTGGTGCGCTCGTTGGAGAGCTGCTCGATCTGAGCGTTCAGCTCCTTCTCCTTGTTCGCGGACTCCTCCTTGAAGGTGGTGAGTTCGTGCTTGTAGTTGTGCTGCTGCTGCAGGTGCGTCCCTGAGAAGTAGACGAAACCTCCCGCAAGAGCGAGATTGAAGACGATGAAGACGCGGCCGATGGGACTCATGATGACCAGGTATCTCCGAACTAGCGAACTGCCCGACGTTGGCACGCCGGCAGGAATCGGCGGGGAAGAAGCAGAGGGGTTGAAAAGCGAATATCGGTGGCTGCTCCCAGGGCGAGACCTCACGGCCGAACACGGAGAGCGCCAGAACCCACAGCGAGAGGGGCCAGGGGTCGCGGAATCGTAACTCCGTGTAGGGAACCGTCAAGAACCTCTTCACCCGGGAAGCACAGGGCCAGCCTGGCCACCCGGATGCCTAGGAAGCTGTCCGAGTCACTTCGAGTCTAGCCCACGGAAACGCTCCGTGCAGGATCGCGAGCAGGAGCCAGATCGCCGCGAGCGGGCCCCAGATCGGCCGCAGCCATGCCATGGGTGAGTCCGCCGCCGGCCCCACTTGCAGCTTGGTGCGCAGAATTCGAGCCGCCGGGGTCGGCGCCGGCCGGCGGGTCAGTTCGGCGATCGGGCGACCATCGCGATCGATGGCCATGGACCAGCCATCCGTCGTGCAGCGGACGAGCGGCACGCCGGTCTCGATGGTCCGACAGACCGACATCGCGACCAGCTGGGCCAGCTCGGCCCCACCCCGGTACCAGGCCTCGTTCGACAACACGACCAGGAACTCGGCGCCGCCGGTGACCAGCTCGGCGGCCGGACCGGGAAAGGCATTGTCGTAGCAGATCAGGGCGCCGAACCGCCGCCCTGCCGCGGTCTCGAGCAGCGGTTGTCGAACGCCGCGACCGCTGTCGGGCAGCGCCCCCCCGAGTGCCGCCGCGAAGGTCTCGCGCAAGGGCCCCGCCAGGGCCTCGGGCAGGAAGTTGGCGAACGGCAGGAACTCACCACCGGGAACCAGGCGCCGCTTCTCGTTGTGCCCCACCACCCTGCCGGAGCCCGGTTCGACGACGATGGCCGCTGGCACCGATTTCGCATCGCGCCCGACCGCGGCACCGACCACGAACCGGGTCGCGACCGCAGGCCAGGGCCCCGGCAGGGGCAAGCGCGCCTTGCCGACCGCCAGCGCCTCGGCCGGCACGACCTCGAACGGCAGGGCGGACTCGGGCCAGAGCACCAGGTCGGGCGGCTCGGCCTCGGCCATCACCTGCCGCGTCGGCGCCAGCAGTCGGGCCTCGAGGATCTCGAGGTACTTCTCACGCCACCGCCGCGGTTGGTCCAAGGGCAGCTCGCGGTACGGATCCTCGGGATGCAGACCGGGTTCGACGGCGGCGATCCGGATCTCGGCCATGGGCGCCGGGGCGCGACGGGTCGCCCAGCCGAGCAGCGAGACCGCGACGGCGAGCACGGCGCTGACCATCGGGCGACGGCGCGCGACGGTGACGGCCGGCGACCCGAGTCGCCACCCACGCCAGCACTCGACCAGCGCGCCGGCGATGCCGGCCAGCAACGCATTCACCAGCGGTTCGCCCCCGACCACGATGCCGCCGCGCAACACGAGCGGCCACTCGTACAGGGCATGCGCCGGCTGACCGTGCGGGTAATAGATCTCGGGCATCACCGCGCGCAGCCAGAAGATGGCCGCCACGGTGCCGGCGAACGCCAAGACGCGCCCCCGCGGAACGCGCCGCAGCGACAGCGCGCCGAGCACGAAGTAGAGCCCACCGACGAGGACGATGCCGGCATAGGCCGCGATCAGCACGTGGTGCACCGACCACGAGAACCACGCCATGAAGGCACAGCCGAACAGGTAGCTGTCGCGAATCGGGCGTGGACTGCCGAGGACCGCATAGCACGCCATCAGTCCCGGCAGCACGAGCACGGCGCCGACGTAGGGCAGCATGCCCGGCATCGCCCAGGCCAGCAGTGAACCGCCGACGACCGCGAGGCCGGGCCTGCCGCGCGGCGCGCTTCCCGCTCCGGGTCCCGCCGCCGTCATGGCAACTCGATGCCGGTCGAGCCGCCGACGATGCCGATCCGCTCGGTCGCCGCCGGATCCCGATCGGCCGGCAACAGGCCGTAGAGGTTGCCGCCCAACAACCCGAACGGATCGCCACTCGGCGTCGTGCGACCCAGTTCCGCCGCGAGGCGCCCGTCCTCGCCGACGGCCAGTCGCGCCGGCACGGCCTGCCAACGCGCGTTGCGCCGCCACGGCATGCCCGCCGGCGGCAGCTCGATGCGCCACTGGCCCGGATCGGCGCCGACCATCTTCAGCAGCAGCGGACGCACCAGCAGATCGAAGACGGTGAAACAGGACATCGGATTGCCCGGCAGCCCGAACACGAACCCGGCGCCATCGGCCGCCGCGCGGGTGCCGAAGAACGTCGGCTTGCCGGGTTTCAGCTGCACGCCGTGGAACACGGTGCTGACCCCGAGGTCTTCGAGCGTCTGGCGCACGAGGTCGTGCGTGCCCTTGCTGATGCCGCCGATGGTGATCAACACGTCTGCCTCCTCCAGGCCCTGCAGCAGCAGCCGGCGCAGCTCGTCGGGCTGGTCGGGAGCGACGCCGAGGCGAATCCCCTCGCCGCCGCACTCGTGGACCTGGGCGGCGAGCGCCCACGAGTTGCTCTCGCGGACCTGGTAGGGCTCGGGCACGTTCTCGACCGGCACGACCTCGTCGCCGGTCGCCACGATCGCGACCCGCACCCGCCGTCGAACCGCCACGGACGCATGCCCCAGGACGGCGAGGGCACCGATCTCCGCCGCGCGCAGCCGACAGCCGGCGGCCAGCAGCGGTTGCCCGGCCGTGATCTCACTGCCCTTCGGGCGCACGTTCTGGCCCGACCGCACCGGCTCGTGGAAGGTGACCGCGTGACCGCCGAAGCCGCTGGTATGCTCGACCGGCACGACGGCGTCGGCACCGACCGGCACGACCGCGCCGGTCATGATCCGGATCGCGGCGCCGGCCGCGAGCTCGCCGGGAAACGGGTGCCCCGCCAGACTCTCACCGACCACCGGCAGTTCGATGCCGGCAGCGAGCCCGGCCGATCCGGCGGCGACGGCGAAGCCGTCCATGGCCGACCGATCGGTAGCCGGCCACGGTCCGTCGGCACGGACCTCGGCGGCGAGGAACCGACCGTGAACGCGGTCGAGGCTCACGGTCTCGGTCGGGCGCGGCCGACAGTCGGCCGCCAGGATCCGGGAACGGGCCTCGAACAGGGATATCGCCGTGACCATCGTGGCGAACGATCACCATGGCCTCGCGCCGGCGCAAGCTCTATCGGGCGCAGATCGGGTCAGCTCGCCTTCCAGCTCAATAGCATGCTGCCGCCGGAATCGGACTGCAGCACCAGGCAGGTACCGACCTCGATGCTCGCGTCCGCGAGCAAGCCGACCTCCTCGTCGGTGATCGCGTCGGGCAGGCCGAGCCGGTACGGATCGGTGTCGCCCCCCATCGCCATCACCAGTTCGCCACCGAGGACATTGGCCAGCTCGTTCAAGGTCGACTGACCGTGTTCGTCGGCATCGATCTCCTCCGCATCGACTCCCATCATCGCGCCGGCCACCTCGGCGAGGAAGTCGTGGGTGGCGCTGACGCAGAGCGTGAAGGCTCCGGCATCGCCCTGGATCAGGATCCTCGAGCTGACGATCGGACGCGCCAGCACCTCCCCCGGGGTCTCGGTGCCGGGCTCGACGAAGACGAAGGCCATGCGCTCCAAGGCCTGGACGGCGATCTCCTGGAAATCCTCGGACAGTACGGTCTTCATTGCCCCCCCAGACCCGAACCGCCGAACAGCTCGTGCACGAGTTCACGCAGGTCCTCCGGCTCGAAGGGCTTCCTCAGGTAGTGCGTGACCCCGAGCGAGGTCATGTGGTCGAGGCGCTTGCGATTGCCTTCGGTCGTGACCAGCGCGACCTTCACGTCGGCGAGCGATGGATCCTCGGACTTGCGCTGCACGAACTCGTAGCCGTCCATGACCGGCATGTTGATGTCGAGCAACACGATGTCGGACCTGGCGGCGGCCAGCAGGTTCAGCGCCTCCTGCCCGTTCTGTGCTTCACGGATGTTGTCGGCAGCGACCCCGGCCTGCAGCACGGCGCGGCGAGCGGTCGCGCGCAACAGCGGGGAATCATCGACGATGAGGACCTTGCAGTTCATTTCGTTCTCCCGATCTGCTGTGGCGTCGACGGCATCAGCGGCACCCACAGTGCCTTCGTCCCCTCTCGGGTCTTGACCCTGACGCTGCCGTCACCGAGGTCGAGCGACAACGTGCGGGCGAGGTTGCCACCGGTGTCTTCGCCGGCGAGCACGGTGCCATCCTTCCACAGGATCTTGCGCAGCATGGTGTGATTGCGCTTGCCGACCGCGAACGTGCCGTTGTCGCTCATGATCTGGGCGGCACCCGCGGCGCACACGACCAGCCGGGCCTTCTGCGCGCCGCTGTCGGCGAGCCGCCTGAACAGCAACGCGACTCCGGTGGTCGCGTACATGTACGGCTTGAGCTCGGCGGGATCCTGCTGGGGTGACGGCTGCGGCAGCATGAAGTGCACCATGCCCCCGACCTTGCTGACCGGATCGTAGGCGGTCAGGCCGATGCAGGAGCCCAGCGCATAGGTGATGATCTGCCGATCCTTGGCGGCCGAACCGATGGCCATGTCGGCGACACCGACGACCACCAATCCGGCAGATCCCATCAATTCGGCCATGGCGCGAGACACTCAGGCGGCCAGACCTGACAAGGCCGGATTGAGGTCGCCGACAACGCAGTCGATGTCGAGCAGGATGATGACCCGGTCCTTGAGCTTGGCGAGGCCATCGATGTAGTCCAGCTGCGCGTCGGCGCAGCGCGGTGCCGTCTCGAACTGGTCGGAGTCGACCGAGAGCACCTCGCTCACCGTGTCGACGATGCAACCGATCTGGATCGGGGATTCGCCATCGCGGTCGATGTCGACGACGACGATGCAGGTCTCATTGGTGTATTCGGCGGGCTCCATGCCGAACTTCAGGCGCAGATCGATGACGGGGATGATCTTGCCGCGAAGATTGATGACACCCTTGACGAAGTCCGGCGTCTTCGGCAACGGCGTGACGTCGACCATGCCGATGATCTCGCGCACCTTGAGGATCGCGATGCCGTATTCCTCCTTGGACAGATAGAAGGACAGGAACTTGCCGGCCGAGAAGGCTGCCGCAGTCGCCTTGCCGTTGTCGATCATGTTGTTCATCACCACTCCTCACTCACACGGACACTGCCGAGTTGACCAGCGAAGCGACGTCCAGGATCAGCGCGATCCTGCCGTCGCTCATGATGGCGCCGCCCGATACGCCTGAGACCCGGTCGCCCTGCACTCCGAGCCCCTTGATCACGACCTGCTGCTGTCCCAGGATCTCGTCGACGAACAGGCAGCTGTTGTCGCCGTCGATCTCGACCACGACCAGGATCCCTTCGGACAGGTCGTCCATGCCGCTGTCCTGGCAGAAGATCCGCTTCAAGCGGTAGATCGGCAGCACGGTGCCACGGACGCGAACGCACTCGCCACGATCGGCCAGGTAGTGCACGTCCTCGGCAGCAGGTCGGAAACTCTGCTCGATGCTGAGGGTCGGCACGATGTAGCGCTCGCTGCCGACGCGAACGACCATGCCGTCGATGATCGCCAGCGTCAGCGGCAGACGCATGCGGAACGTGGTCCCGGCGCCGAGCCTGCTCTCGATCTCGATCTTGCCCCGCAAGGCTTCGATGTTGCGTCGGACGACGTCCATGCCGACGCCGCGACCGCTGAGGTCGGTGACCTTGTCCGCGGTCGAGAAGCCCGGCATGAAGACCAGGCCGAAGGCCTCGGCATCGCTGAGATCGCTCGGCTTGGTCTCAGCCGGCAGCAGCTGTTTCTCGATCGCCTTCTTGATGATCCGGTCGCGGTCGATGCCGCGCCCGTCATCCTTGATCTCGATGACGATGGAACCGCCCTGGTGATAGGCGCGGAGCAGCAGATTGCCCTCGGTTTCCTTGCCATGACGACGGCGATCCTCCGGCATCTCGATGCCGTGGTCGATCGCGTTGCGGATCATGTGCACGAGCGGGTCCGAGATCTGCTCGACGACGTTGCGATCGAGTTCGGTGTCCTCGCCCTGGATCGTCAACGCGACCTTCTTGTGCGACTTCTGGGCGACGTCGCGCACCAGTCGGGCCATCTTCTGGAAGGTGGCCTTCACGGTCACCATGCGCAGCGACATCGCCGCTTCCTGCAGGTCGCGGGTGATCTTGCTGACCTGGCCGATGTTGCGCGACAGCGCCTGGCTGTCGAGCTGCTGGATGGTCGGATCCTGGAGCACCATCGACTGCGCGATGACGAGCTCGCCGACCATGTCGACGAGCATGTCCAGACGCAGCGTGCTGACCTTGACCGTACGTTCGACCTTCGCCACCTTCGACTCGGGCTTCGTCGACGGCACCGGTCTGGACGTGGGCTGCGGTGCGAGCACGGCGCGATCCTCAACCGACGGCGGCGTCTCCCTGTCCTCCTGCGGGGCTGCTGCCGCTGGCGGCGACTCCGCGGCGGCTGGTTCGGCAGGCGACGGCACGGCCGGGGTCGGGGCGGCACTGATCGGCTCCTTCGTGGCCGCTGCCGGCGGCTCGACCGGGTCGGCCGCCGGCGTCACCTCGCCGGCCTCGCTGACTGCACCGGCGTCGGCGGTGACTACCTCCTGCCGGCTGTGGCTGGAAGCCTGCTCGAGACTGGTGACGAGCCGCGACAGCTCTGCCTGCGCGGGCATCGGTTGCCCTTCCAGGCCGTTGATCATCTGGTTGATGAGGTCCCCTGCGGCGAGCAGCAGGTCGACGTCCTCATGGTTCAGCTCGACACGGTGGGTCCGTGCGTCGTCGAGCAGCGTCTCGGCGATATGGGCGAGCTCTACGAGAGGATTCAGGTTCAGGAACCCCGCCACCCCCTTGATCGTGTGGAAGGCCCGGAACGTGACGTTGATGTGCTCGTTGTCGGGGTCGGTGGCGAAGGCCAGCATCGCGGCCTCGGCATCGCTCAGGTGAGACCGCGACTCGGTGATGAACTCGCCGAGGCTGTCGGCGAACTCACCCTCGACCACCAGCGCGATCGGTGCTGAGGCCTCGGCCCCGCCGCCCACGACCCGGCTCGCGCCGCGCAGCTTGCCGAGCAACTCCGTGACGTCGGCCAACGGCGCGCTCGCGTCCCGTATCAACCGCTCGAGGTAGCTCTTGAGGACGTCGGCACACTCGAGCATCTGGTCGGCGGGGAACTCGTTGCCGCTGTCGGCGATCGCGTCGATGGCCGTCTCGGTCTCGTGGCAGAGCTTCTGCGCCGGCAGCAGGTTCAGCACGCCGAACTCGGCCTTCAGGGTATGGATGATGCGGCGGATGCCGCCGATGACCTCGGCGTGGTGCTCCTCCTCGGTGGACTCCACCGACAGGATGTCCTCCTCGAGCTCGGCGACGCTGCCGATCGCATGCGACACGAACATGCCGAGCGTTTCGAGGAAGTGCTTCTCGTCGTCGGCATCCGCGAGCGAGAACACGGCCGGCACGTCGAGCTGCGCACAGTCCTGACCCGCATCCACGGCCGCGGCGCACGCGCTGGCATATTCGATCAGGCTCGTCAGATGCCCGAGCACGGCCGCGTCCTGGCCCGTTCCCCCATCGACCTGACTCTCGATGCGTTCGGCAGCGATCCGACACAGCCTCGCCAGTTCCTCGAGCGCGCCGGCATCGGCCTCGTCACGCAGGGTCCGCATCTGGCTGATGAGGTCAGACTTGGCGGACAGGCCCTCCTGTGAGTATCGGTCGGCGGCTCTTTGTAGGCTCTCGATTCCGCTAGCTAGCGTCATTCAGACAGCTCCCGGGCTTGGTGCGTGATCGTGCCACGTATCGTCCCTGGGCAGCAGGCAGCTTGAGACCCCGCCCAAATCCCGGCCGCCCTGCAGCGGCCTCGCCGTCAGCGCCTAGCCGTCCCGTCGCGCCGATCGCAGCGCCGCGCCGCACAGCTTGTAGAGGACCCGCGCACCGACGTTCGCGTCCCACTCGTCGGCACCGGGCGCGACCTCGACGAGGTCGAAACCGACGATGGATCGGCCGCTGCGAACCAGGGACTCGAGCAGCAACGACATCTCGGCGAAGGCTAGCCCCGAGGGAACCGGGGTGCCGGTGGAGGGGCACAGGGCCGGGCCGAGGCCGTCGATGTCGAAGCTGACATGTACGCGGGAGGGCAGCGCCTCGATCGCATCGGCGCACAGCGCGGCGAAGGTCTCGCCGTCGAACAGGCGACGACGCCACTCGTGATCGAAGTGCGTGACGACCCTGCCGCCGGAGTCCTGAATGGCCATCAGCTCCTGCTCGCAGAAGTCGCGGATCCCGACCTGTACGATGCGCGCCACGCCGGGAGCCTCGCGCAGGACGTTGTCCATGATCGAAGCGTGGCTCCAGCGGTACCCCTCGTAGGCCACTCGCAGGTCGGCGTGCGCGTCGATGTGGAGGATACCGAGCCCCGGGTACCGCTCGGCCACGGCCGCGATGGCGCCGAACGGGACCGAGTGATCGCCACCGAGCACGGCCGGGATCACGCCGCGATCGAGCAGGCCGGCAACGACCGCGTGGACCCGTTCGTTGACGAAGGCACCGGCCTCGTCGACGACGCCGCGACGGATCGGATCGTCGGCGCCATCCGCCAACTCGAGACAGATGGCACGGGCCCGGGCGTGCGCCGCCTCGATTGCGGCCTCGGGCTGCAGCAGGTGTATGCCGCGCTCGTAGACCCGCCCGAACTGCAGGTCATAGAGATCGACCTGGTGGCTCGCGGCCAGGACCGCCCCCGGACCGCGTTCGGCTCCGCCACCATAGGACACGGTCGCGGCGAACGGTACCGGCATGATGACGAGCGCCGCCTCGGCCGCGGAGAAGGGAGACTCGGTGCCGGGCAGGCCGAAGATGCCACTGCCGGAGGAGGCCGCCGCGTTTGGATCGAACGCATTCACGCGCGCTCTTCCCTAGCCGAATCGTGACCCGCTGACATCACGCGGCGGGAAAAAAGGCTCCCTGGCTGGGGGTGCTCTTCGAATGAGTCGTCAGGAGGAGAATTGCAGTCGGTCGGTGAGGAGTGAATCCAGCCAGGGAGCCCACCTCGTCTCGTTTGCGGGTCCATGCCACCCGCACCTGCCTCTACGCCTGGAACGCCCCGAAGTTACAGGGAAGACCTCGCGAAGTTTCTCGCCGCCTCTCCAGTTCCTCGTACAAGCCATGCTGCGACAGCAGGATCGGCCCCGTTCCCCGAACCGGCATACTCCGGATTGCCGCTTGCAAGGCCCTGCTCCATCTGCTTACCTGCCCGCCCGAATCTCGTGGCAGGATAGCTCAGTCGGTTAGAGCGGTGGCTTCATAAGCCATAGGTCGCCGGTTCAAGTCCGGCTCCTGCTACCACTCCCCTGTCGGGACCGGCACCAAGTCACCGCTTCCCCCCCGGGTCAGCTGCCGCCGATCAGCCCCAAGAACTCGGCCCTGGTGCGCTCGTCCTTGCGGAACAGGCCCAACAGGCAGGAGGTGACCGTGCTGCTATTCTGCTTGGCGACGCCGCGCATCATCATGCAGAGGTGCGAGGCCTCGATGACGACGGCAACGCCGCGCGGGGCCAGGGCCTCCTGCAGCGCATGCGCAACCTGCATCGTCAATCGCTCCTGCACCTGCAGCCGCCGCGCGTAGACGTCGACGACACGGGCGAGCTTGGACAAACCGACGATCTTGCTGCCCGGGATGTAGGCGACGTGGGCCTTGCCGAAGAACGGCGCCAGATGATGCTCGCAGAGCGAGTAGAGTTCGATGTCCTTGACCACCACCATCTCGTCGGTCTCGGCCTCGAACAGGGCATCGCCGATGACGGACCGCGCATCCAGACCATAGCCCTCGGTGTAGAACCGGAACGCCTTCTCGACCCGCTTGGGCGTGTCCCTGAGCCCCTCGCGACCCGGATCGGGATCGAGCTCTGCGAGCATCCGCTGCACGGCCGCCTGGAACGTGATGTCGTGGTCGCTCATACTTGGTCCTCGGGCCTACGCGAACGGCAGGTCGCCATCGCCTTCACTATTGCCCCGCCTCGCGCAGCACTTCCTCGACCGTGGTGTGGCCGCCGAAGATCGCCTCGAGCCCGCTCTCGCGCAGGGTCGAGAGCCCGGCCTCGACCGCGGCGTCCTGGATCGCGCTGGTGCTGACGCCCGCCAGGATCATCTCGCGCAGCCGATCGTCGATGATGAGGATCTCGGTGATCGCCATGCGGCCGCGATAGCCGGTGAAGTTGCAGGTCTCGCAGCCCTTGCCGTAGGCGAACTTGTGACCGGCGACCTGAGTCGACGTCAGCTCGAGGCGGCGCAGCACGTCGTCGGCCGGCTCGTAGAACGTCTTGCAGTCGTTGCAGACGCGGCGCACGAGACGTTGCGCCAGGATGCCCTGCACGGTCGCGGTCAACAGGAACGGCTCGATGCCGATGTCGACGAGCCGGGTGATCGCCGAGCAGGCGTCGTTGGTGTGCAGCGTCGAGAACACGAGGTGGCCGGTGAGGCTGGCCTCGATCGCCGTCTGCGCCGTCTCGCGATCGCGGATCTCGCCGACCAAGACGATGTCGGGATCTTGCCGCAAGATCGCTCGCAGGCAGGCGGCGAAGGTGACGTCGATGTCCGAATCGAT
>JAGQRA010000241.1 GCA_020425885.1 Planctomycetota bacterium
CGACCCGCTGGCGATGCCGCGCTACCTCGACCTCGCGCTGCGCGTTCCGCTCGATGGCGGCAAGGACCTCAAGCACGCCGCCGGCACCGCGGTCGAGCAGATCCTCGGTCGCGTCCGCGAGGTTCGCGAGCACGAAAAGGCGCTGCGCCAGGGCGCCGTCTACTCCTACTTCGACGACACCTCGTACGCCGAGGGTTGCCGACCGACCGAGCCGCGCGAGGTATTCGACGGCTATGGCTCGACGGGCAAGCCGAAGTTCGTCGACTTCGTGACCACGGCGATCGAGCGCAAGGACGCCGGCATCGACGAGCTGCTGGCGGGCCAGGATGTCGTGCTGACCCAGGTGACCATGGGGCGCGTGCTGCGCACGCAACAGCTGGCCGAGTTCGGCAACAACTCGCCGGTGTTCAAGATCCTCGGTCAGGTCAATGCCGGCCTGTTCCGCGTGCTCGGCGCCGCCGGCAAGTGCGCGCTCAGCTTCCAGCTGCTGCGCGGCACGACGCTCGAAGGCCGGTTGCGGTTGCGCCTCCATACCGTCGGCGCGGTCGATCCGATGGACCTCGCCGATCCGGCGATCATGCAGATCCTCAGCCGCTTCCAGCGCCGACTCGACGGCGAGGCGCTGCGGCTCGAGGGGCGGATCCAGAACGGCGAGACCGACGAAGAGGAGTTCGTGCTGCCGCTGCTCAACGATCTGGCGCGGCAGCTGCAGAGCCGAACGCGGCATGCCGGGCGCCGGACGCAGCACGGCCTCGAACGCACCGAGGAGGGGCAGCGGCCGACCTCGCGCGCCTACCCCGATGCCGGCGAGGCCGGTGACGATCGCATCCTGTGGGATGTCGACCAGGGCACCATCGTCGTGGTCGGCGGCAAGGGCCGGGTCCACATCTTCTCGCCCGACGGCAAGCACGTGACCTCGGTCGTGATGCAGGGTTCGGCGGTCGAGCGGCGACGGCAGCTCGGTCGTTGGCGGCTGTCCGAGCCCGAGGAGCGCGGCGAATTCCGCATCCAGGTGCGCCGCGCCATCGCCCGCGAGGAGGAAGCGGTCGAACCCGACATCATCCCGGTCGCAGCCAGGCCGGCGCCGGCCGCGGGATCGTCCAAACCCGTTCCGGCTGCGGCTATCGATGAGGCTGCGGCGGCGCCGGTTGCCGGCGAAACGGCGGCAGCGGCGGACGAGTCGGTCGATGCGTCGGCCTTGCAGCCGCAGGTTGAGGAACCGCCGGCGGGGGAGCCGCAGCTCGGGACCGAACCGCCACCCGCGACCGATCCGCAATGAGCGCCGCCGCGTCCACGCCACGCATCGGCATCGTCACGATCAGCGACCGCGCCAGTCGCGGCGTCTATCGCGACGAGTCGGGGCCGGCGATCGAGGCCGCGCTGCGCGACTACCTGCGCGGCGAATGCACCTTCGACGTTCGGGTCATCGCCGACGACCGGGCCGGCATCGGCGCCACCTTGAGGGAGTTGGCCGCGGCCGGTTGCTGCCTGATCTGCACGACCGGCGGCACCGGGCCGGCGGTCCGCGATGTGACGCCCGAGGCCATCGGTGACGTCTGTCACAAGGAACTGCCGGGCTTCGGCGAGCAGATGCGCGCGGCGTCCCTGGCCCAAGGCGTGCCGACCGCGATCCTGTCGCGGCAGACGGCTGCGATCCTCGATCACACGCTGGTCGTCACGCTGCCGGGCAAGCCGGCGTCGATCCGCGTCTGCCTCGACGCCGTGTTCCCGGCGATTCCGTACTGCATCGACCTGATCGGCGGCCCGCGCCTCGAGGGCAATCCCGACGTCGTCCGGGTCTTCCGCCCCCCTGGCAAGTGACCGCGGCCGCTGTCGAGCCGAGGCCGCGAATCCGAACCCGAGTCCCCGCCAACCGAATCCCGACAACCGAGATGACCACGATCACCAAGGAGCAGTTCGCGGCGCTGCTCGAACCTCTCGCCGCCCTGCTGCAGGACATCGACGTCGACGCGGCCGATGCCGCCGCCGCGGTCGAACGCATGGCGCCGGTCACCGGTGACCTCGTCGAGTCGATCCGGCAGGCCGCGGTCGGTGCCATCGCCTCGGAATGGCTGTTGCCGAAGGAGAACGGCGGCATCCGCTTCGGTCGGGCGGCCAAGGACCTGCACGGGTTCTCGGTCGATGCCGTGCTGATGTCGTCCCCCGGTCCGCGCCATCGTCACCCCAATGGCGAGATCGATCTCTGCTTCACGACCGCCGGCTCGCCGCGTTTCGACGGCCACGCGCCGGGGTGGGTCGTCTATGGCAAGGGCTCGACCCACGTGCCCACCGTCACCGACGGCGAGATGCTGATCCTCTACTTCCTGCCCGGAGGAGCCATCGACTTCGCCGTCGCCTGAGCCCTGGCACCGCCGGCTCCGCTACTTCTTGTTCGCCTCCTTGGTCGTGCTCGGCGGCTCGCTCGCCGACTCGTCACCCGCGGCACCGGGGACTTCGTCCGGTATGAAGATGGGCTTCTCGAGCAGTCGCTTGAGGTAGTTGGCGACCGTGTCGGTGGTGGCGTCGGGCAGGATCTTCTCGAAGAACGGTCGTGCCCCTTCGCCTTGGATCGCGGCCAGCGCCGTGATGCAGTGGTTCTGGAACAGCGGGTTGTGCTGGAATCCCGGGGGGTTCAGGTAGAGCTTCTCGATCGCGGGCACCGCGCGCTGGCAGCGACGCTGGCCGAGGATCTTCACGCACTCCTGCACGGTCTGCTGATCGTGTTCGCTGCGGCCGATGACCATCAGCAGCGTGGTGTCCATCTCGGGGTCATCGGTCATCCTGTAGCGCGTGACGAAGTTGTAGAAGCCGGTCTGTGAGTAGGCCGCGGCGTCGGGGATCGCGGATCCGTACGCGGCCGCGCGTTCGCTGTTGATTCCCCGGCTGGACTCGGTCAGCAGGATCTGGCGCAGTGACAGCTGGGCGAGCTTGCGGTTGCGCTCGATCAGCAGATTGGCCGCGTGCCATCGCAGCCGCGCGGTCGGCTTCTCGAGCCCGAGCAGCACCTTGTTCGCCAGTTCAGAGCCGCGCTTCTCGTCGACCACGACGGCGGCCTCGAGCAGCCATTTGAGCTCATCGAAGTCCTTGGTCGGGTCCAGCTTGGCGAAGCGCTCGTGGATCGGTTCCCAGGCGTCCTTGCCGATGCTGCGGAACGCGCGCAGGATGGCAGCCATCTCCTCCTTGGCCGCGGCGTGATCGGGCGCGGTCGTGCTCGCGTTGCTCAGCAGCGGGGCGAAGACCGACAGCTTCTCGAGCAGGCCGGCCGGCCCCTTGTACTGAGTGCGTTGCTCGATCCGGGTCCGAGTCACTTCGCCGAGGATCTCCTCGAGCGTCGCCTCGCGGGCGGCCAGGCGCTGCTCCAGCGCCTCGATGCGCTGGTTCTCCCGGTGGAGTTGATACCCCACGAGGCAGAGGCCGATGCCGAGGAGTCCGTAGCTCATGGCGACGAAGGATGAGGGCTTGCGCATGGCGGCACGTTATTGCCGGCGCTGACCGACGTCACCATGTGTGCCGGGCCGAACGGACAGCGTGCGAAGGCACGCCCTGCCGCGATTGCGTTCGAAGTCGAACACTCCCTGTGCCGAAGTGCACCGTGTCCGGTCATGTCCGCGATGCGGTGGGCCGCTGCAAACCCCCATGGTGTGGTCGATTCCGAACGTGTCCTCGAACAGGCTCGGGGCCCGTTCCGCGGCATGGAAGTTGTCCGCGTTGCGACGATTCTCTCCATGGCCCGAGGCGCTTCGGCGATCCCCTCAGCCCCGCATCGGCTGCTGCCGATGGCACCGGGGCTACACTGTTCGAGTCGCCTCTACCCTCTTTGCACACCGGCCTTGCGGCGGCGTGTGCGGTATGGTTCTCTTGTCCATCTTCGATTCTGTCCGGTCGACCGCCGTCCCCTCCCGGCTGTCCGTTCCTGCACGTTCCGCTTCATCCACTCCGATTCGAGGCAGCATGCTGTTCCGTATCACGGCTCCTCTTGCCCTGTTCGCCGCCCTGACCGGTCTCGCCGGTTGCTCGGGCGGCTCTGCCGCGGTCGGAACCGCGAAGTTTTCCTGCGCCGGCGACAACCCGGAGGCCCTTTGCCTGCACAGCTGCAATCTCGGCTGCAGCAGCACGGGTTGCCTTCGTACCACGATTGCGCAGAACGAGATCGTCATCCTGTACTTCAGCGACGACGTCGATCCGGCGACCGTCAACCACTCGACGATACGTTTCCGGACTGCAGCCGGAGCGGCGCCCGTCGGCGAGTTCTTCGTCAATCACAACAAGGTCGAGTTCGTGCCGACCTTGCTGATCTCGGGCAACGAAACGTTCTTCGGCTTCCGCCCCAACGAGACCTATTCGCTGACGATTCCGGGCGGACCGGGCGAGGCCGAGACCGTGCGCAGCACCTCGGGCTACGCGTTCAACGAGCGGTTCACGTGCTCCGTCGTGGCCAGTGACGGCATCCGCGACCTCAACGAGGTGGCGCCGACCGCCACGCTGGTTTCGCCGTCGACCAGTCAGCTGGATGCCGCCCCGCTCGACACCATCATCCGGCTCGAGTTCAACGAGATGGTGGACGTGACGCCGTTCCGCTCCGGCTCTCCGGTCACGTTCGATGTGCGCCGCACCTTCAACGGCTCGAACGGACGCGAGTGCAATGGCAACTCCCAGCCGACCCCGTTGCCGGGCACTCCGCGCCTGGATTTCGATCCGTCGCGCGGCATCTCGATCCTGACCTTCCGGCCGCAGAGCGCCTTGCCCAGCAACATCTGCGTCGAGATCAACGTGACGAGCGATGTCGTCGATCTGTCGGGCAAGCCGGCGCAGCCGCAGCGATTCCGCTTCCTGACCGAGGTGCTGCCGCTGTCCGAGCGCAACGTCACCGAGGAATTCGAAGACGATCAGTTCCTCGACCGTGACAACTCCGGCGGCAGTTGGTCGGGCGGCTCGGCCTCGTTCGCCAAGATCGGCGGCGACGGCCGGCACGGCGTGTTCACGACGGACATCGGCAACTACCTCGGCGTCGTGAACGGCAAGCACACCTACGAGATCAACACCGACGCTGCTCTGATCCCGGCCGAGCAGACCTTCACCGGCACCCAGCAGGCGGTGACGAATGGCGAGTTCTTCTTCAGCCGGTTCACCCTCGATGCCACGACGCGTCTGAAGTTCATCGGCAGTCACCCGCCGATCATCAACGTCTCCGGCCGGATCGACATCCTCGGCGAGATCGACGTCCAGGGTGAGTCGTTGCCGTACATGCTGGCATCCAGTGCCGCCGGCCAGGACGGTGGCGACGGCGGCATCTTCGGCGCCGCCGGCGGACGTGGTGGCGACAAGTGCCTCGGCAACGGCGGCCCGCTGGGTGCCTACCAGGGGCGTGATGGTGAATCGGCGAACATCCTCGCCGGCCGCGGCTATGCATCGTCCGCCGCCAGCTCCGGTGGCCAGGGCTCCGACCTGTTCCCGCTCTCGGGCCTGAGCTCGGCGATCTTCTTCGGTACCCCCACCGGCGTTTCCTATTCGCCTTCGGGGACGGCCGGCGGTGGCGGCGGCGGTCTCTGGCAACCCGGTGAGAATGGGCGCGTCGTCACCAACGATCACATCGATCCGCTCACCAACACGGTGCCGCGCCGCGACGTGATGGGGCCGGTGGCACCCGGCGGCACGGCCGTCCAGTTCTTCCCGTTCCCGCCGCCCTCCGGCTCGTCGAAGTCCTCGGTCCACTTCCTGGTGGGCGGCTCGGGCGGCGGCGGGGCGGCGAGCAACGCGGCGCTGTCGATCGGCATCGGTGGCGCACCGGTGGGCAACAGCTCCTGGGCTGCCGGCGGTGGTGGTGGCG
>JAGQRA010000030.1 GCA_020425885.1 Planctomycetota bacterium
GACCGTGAACGTCGCGCCGTGCCCGGACTCGGACTCGACCTGGATGCTGCCGCCGTGCGCCGTCACCAACCCGTACGAAACCGACAGCCCGAGACCAGTGCCGCGCGCCTTCGGATCGTCGCGGCGCGTGAAGAACGGCTCGAAGACGTGCTCGAGGTCGTCGGCGGCGATGCCGGTGCCGGTGTCGGCGACGGTGATCGCGATGCCCTGCTGTCGCGCGGCCACCTCGATCCGCAGCCGGCCACCATCGGGCATCGCCTGCAACGCGTTGAGCAACAGGTTGACGACGACCTGATGCAGCGCGTCGGCGTCGCCGTGCAAGGATACGCCGGTGGCGAGCGCGCGTTCGACGACGACGCCCTGTCGCCGCGCCGCCGGCTCGCACAGGCGGAGGGCCTCCTCGACGATGGCGTTCGGATCGACCTTGCCGTGCTGCTCGACCGATCGCCTGGCGAAGCGCAGCAGCTGCTGAACGATGCCGGTGGCGCGGTCGGCGGCGCGCAGGATGACCTGCATCGTCTCGCGCCGATCGCCATCATTCTCGTCGGCGAGCAGCTCGTCGGTGCAGCCGCGGATGCCGCCGATGACGTTGTGGAACTCGTGCGCGATGCCGCCGGCCAAGGTGCCGAGCGCGGCGAGCCGTTCGGTCTGGGCGAGCTGCCGGTGCGAGCTGCGGAGGTCGGTGAGGGCCCGTTCGAGGTGCTCGGTCTTCTTCGCGACCTCCTGCTCGAGGTTGCTGTTGAGGCTCTGCAGCTGCCGCCGCGAATCGCGCAGCTCGGCGACCATCGCGCCGAAGTCGCGCGCCAGGTCGCCGAGCTCGGTGCCCGACGGGTGCGGCAGGTCGGTGTCGAGCTGGCCGTCGGCGATGCGTCTGGTCGCGGCCCGCAACGCCCGCGTCGGTCGCACGACGAGGCGGTCGAGGCCGAGGCCGAGCACGGCGAGCAGCAGACCCAGCGCCAGTCCGATCATGATCAGGTGGGTGCGGCGCAGCTCGTCGCCGGCGCGGTCGACGAGCCTGGCCTGCAACGCCGAGAGCTCGGCGAAGCGGTCCTTGATGCGACGCTCGGTCCGCACCTGCATCTCGTGCGCCAGCACGGTCACGTTGAGCCGTTGGTCCTGACTGCGGCGGGCGTCGTCCGCCTGGATCGTGGCGCGGATCGCCGCGACGTCGCCGGCGCACAGTTCGAGCGGCAGATCCTCGAGCCGTTGGCGGCGGGTGCGGGTGCCCTGCTCGATCAGGTCGATGAGGACCCGGCTCGTGGTCGCCGTCTGCTCGGCCGCGACCTCGTGCATCGCCTGCGAGCCCTCGGCGATCAGGTCGTTGCCGTGCGCGGTGAACGCGCCCTCGGTGCGGGGGCCGACGTAGCCGATCAGCACGACCGCGAGGGCGGCCGCGAACACGAACAACGCCAGCAGCAGCCACGACGACAGGCGCAGGCTGCGGCCGCGCGCGACGATCGGTTCAGCGGCCGCCATAGCGGGCCTCGGATTCGATCAGTTGGTCGGCGAGCACGAGCAACGACAGCGGCAGCTCGAGACCCAGCGCGCGCGCGGTGCCGAGGTTGGCGACGACGAGGCTGCCCTGCATGCGGTCGACGGGCAGCCGGCCGGGAACGGCGCCGTCGCGCAGGATGGCGACCGCCATCGCCGCCGCACGGCGGCCGTGCAGTTCGTAATCGGCGATGGCGCCGACGACCGCGCCCTGGCGGACCGCCGCGGCAGCCGTCGACAGCAGCGGCAGCCGGCGCTCGCCGAGCGTTCGTTGCACCAGCTCGAGGTTGCCATAGACGGTGATGTCGATCGGGATCCAGAGGGCGTCGATGTTCCGATCGAGCAGCGTCGAGAGCGCCCGCGGGATGTCGGCCGCGTCGGCGGCCACGGCCTCGAACAGCTCGACGCCGTGGCTGGCGTCCTGCCGCAGCCACGCCTGCATCGTCTGCAGCTCGGCCTTGCTGACGACGCCGGCATCGGCCGAGCGCAGGATGCCGAGGTGCTTGAGGTCGGGGACGGCGATGCAGAACACGTCGAGCACGTTGCGTGGCGCGATCCAGTTGCTGGCGCCGCAGAGCCGCGATCCCGAGCCGTCCCAGGAAGGCACGACCCCCGATGCTACCGGGTTGCTGACGGCGGCGAACACGATCGGCACGTCGGGCAGCGCGTCCTTGGCCAGCAGCGCCGACTGCGTGCCCATGGCGAAGACGAGGTCGCAGCCCGCCGCGCGCAGCGTGCGCAGCGCCGCGGTCGCGCGGGCCGGGTCGGAGCCGGCGTGTCGCTCGAGGAACTCGCCGCCGATGTGGGCCCGTTCGAGCCCGGCCTTGATGCCGGCGAACGCGGCGAGGTCGTTGGGGGAGTCGTGCCAGAAGAAGACGCCGATGCGCGGCGCGGGCGACGTTGGCGACGCGGGCGGTTGCTGCTGGCAGACGGGGGCACTGCCGAGCAGCACCACCACGAGGATCGGAAGGAGTCGCATGACGTCAGGCAAAGAGTGCGGTGCATGCGACCCGCGTGCCAGTACCAGTGCCGCGTTCGCCTTGGCGCGAAGCTGCGCACATGTCACGTCGCCGGCACCGCCGAACGGCCCGTCGCCGATTCATGACAGCCGGTTTCGCGCCCCACACGAAGTCGTCGCGACGATCGTGGCCCGCAAGCCACCGTCAGTCACACATCGGTGACGCTTCGCCTGCGGCCGTTGCACCCGCTCCCCGCTACGCTCGATCTGCAGCCAGTTCCGCATCACGGCACGAGCCTTGCCTTGCCGGGCGGCGATCACTTCCCCCGATCACAAGAGGCTCACATGATCTCCGTTCTCCCGATCGTTCGCCGCGCCGGCTCGTTGCTGCTCGGTTCCCTCGCCATCGCCCAGGTCCCCGACGGCTACGTCGTCTTCGGCTCGTTCCAGGGCGCCACCGGCCAGAACGGCGTCTACTTCGCCCACCCGCGCGACACGACCGCGCCGCCGATCGAGGTCACCGGCCTGCCGAGCTGCCTGTCCTACGATCCGCTGCAGTCCAACCGCGGTGTCGCCTCGCTGTTGCGTCGACCAGGCGACGACATGTTGATCGTCGGTGAGCACGCGCCGGCGGGCACCGTCGTCGACGTGCACGTGCTGACGCTGGACGGCGCCGCGGTCGTGCAGTCGCGGGCGTTCCCGATCGGCACCAGCGTGGTAGAAGGCGAGGTGCCGCAGATGGGGCTGCTGCCCGATGGCCGCGTCGTGCTGGCCGCGACCGACCTCGCCGCCGGCAGTCCGCTGTCGCAGTTCCTCACCGTCGCGTTCAACTGGGAGGGGGTCGGCATCCTCGATACCTCGACGGGTTCGCTGGTGCCGATCCTCATCGCCAACCTCGACCAGTTCCCCGGCGTCATCAACGGACTGGCGGTGACGCCGGACGGGCAGACCGTCTACGTCGGCAACTGGATCTCGACCACGTCCGGCGACCTGTGGTCGGTGCCGATCGGCGGCGGCGCGGCGACGATGGTGGCGGCGCTGCCGGGAGGCGTCTCGAACATCATGGTCGACGAGGACCGCACCGTGCTGGTGACGACGCTCAACGGGCCGCCGAACCTGTTCCGCTACGACCCGGGCACGGGGGTCACGGTGGTGGTGCCGACCACCTCGGGGCCGCTGAACGCGATCGTCAAGGAGACGGTCACCGGCAACACCATGCTGGTCACGGCCAACGCCGGCATCCCGGTGCGCTCGCTGGTCTGGCGCGATCCTGGCGGCGCGGAGAGCCTGCTCATGTCGCCGAACCGGGCGACGATCTCGGCGGTCGACATCAACCACAACCCCGAACGCTACGGCCAGGGCACGCCGGGTGTGCTGTCCTACGATTGGCTGCTGTCGCCCAATCCGACGGGACTGCCCGAGGTCGGCAACGTGCAGTTCAGCCTGACGATGGCCGCGAGCCGGAGCACGACGGCGCCGGTCATGTTCCTGCTGAGCCTGCTGCCGATGCCGCCGACGTCGATGTTCGGCTTGTCGGTGGTCGTCGACCCGACGGTGGCCGCCAATCAGTTCGTGACGCTGAACGACACCGCCGAGCTGTCGTTCCCGTTGCCGCCGGCACCGGGGCTCATCGGCATCCACCTGTTCGCGCAGGGCTTCGTCTACGAGTCGGCGACCAATACGCTCGCGGCCTCGCCAGGCGCGGCACTGACGATACTGTGACCCGGTTGTCGGTCGGCAATGCATGACCCCATGAATCATCCGCACAGGAAGCACTCGATCGTGTCCCGCTCCGTTCCCCTGCTCGTGCTCGCGATGGCGGGCTGCCAGGTGCCACCCGCCACCGTGACGGCCGACCCGCCGGCGCAGCTGCCCACCACTGCCGAAGACTGGCGCTCGCAGACCATCTACCGCGGCGACTCCGGGGTCTGGTACGCGAGGGTCGCGCAGGTCGTCGACGACTACGCGCCGGCCGAGATCATCGCCGCCGACGACCGCGGCCGCTTCCTGGTGCTGACGGTCTACAGCGGCAACTGGACGGCGCACTCGTGCATCGCCGATGGCCAGTGGCTGGCGCCGTCGCGGCCGGCCGACGTCGACCCGCGTGCGCCGGGCCGCGAGCTCTACGCCGCCGGTCAGGCGGGGTCGATCCATCAGGTGCTGCTACGGCCGCAGCCGTTCGCGCGTTTCACCCTGGAGAGCCGCGAGATCGGCCACGTCCCCGGCGAGGAGTTCCACGCCGTGCTCGCCGCCGATCTGCTGCCGGACGAAGGCGACGAACTGCTCGCGTTCGCGATCTCGGGTCCGGTGTACCGGGTGCGGCACGTCGGTGACGGCGGCTATGCCGTCGATCATGTCGCCGATGTCGAGGGTCGCGTGCGCGATGCGCTGGCGACCAAGCTCCCGGGCAGCGACCACGTCACCTTGCTCGGCGTCAGCCGCCGCGGCGATCTGTTGGCGATGCGGCTCGAAGCGAACGGGCTTCTCTGGAACGTCGTGCTGCACGAGGATCAGGGGCTCGGCCGGATCGCCGCCTCGCCGCAGCCTGGCGTCTACTACGTGACGCGTGACGACGGCGTGCTGCTGCGCGTCGCGTTCGCCGCCGATGGCAGCGTCGTGCGCGAGCCGATCCTGGTCACCGACCAGGGCCTGCGCGGGGTCGCCGCGGGCCGCTTCTTCGCCGATGGGCGCGAGGCGGTGGCGGTCTACGGCTACAACAAGAAGGTGCAGCTGGTGTCGCGACCGGAGGGTGGCGAGTGGACGGTCGAGGACATCTACATCGGCACGCAGCAGGGGCACTGGCTCACGATCGGCGAGCTCGACGGTCGCAATGGCACCGACGAGCTGGTGGCCACCGGCTTCGACGGCGAGATCGTGCTGCTGTCGCGGCCGATGGGGTATGGCCTGCAGGGCGTGGCCGTGTCGAAGGACGGTTAGCGCCCGGCGTCCGCAGCGTCGTCGGCTACGCTTCGTCGATGGATCCAAGGGCGCTGCGGCGCACGTTCCTGTGGCTGTTCATCGGCTGTCTCGGCCTCACCGCGTTGCTCGCGATCCTCGCCGTGCTGAGCGGTGGCTTCGGCGACTTCCAGACGCGGATCCTCGCCAGCTCGGCATCGATCTCGGCCGCGAGCGTGTGCGCGATGGCCTGCGCCGCTTTTCGCGAACGCGGTCGGCTGCCTCGGCTCGGCACGGCCGGCATCGCGCTGGTCGGCATCGCCCTGGCGCTGGTCCTGGCTTGCACCTGGGTCGAGCATCCGGGCAAGGCCTTGGTCAAGACCGCGCTGCTGTTCGTGGTCCATGCCGTCAGCACGGCGCACGGCGAACTGCTGTTGCTGCCGGCGCTGGCGCCGCGCTACCGCTGGGTGCAGACGGCCGCCATCGTGGCGATTGCGCTGCTGGCCCTTCAGCTCTCCGTGCTGATCGTGTGGCAGGCCGACGACGACGTCATGCTACGACTGATCGGAGTCACCTCCATCGTCGTCGCGCTGACGACGCTGGTGGTGCCGATCCTGTGGAAGATCGGCGGCGAATCGCATGCCCGGCTCGTGCTGCGGCAGGTGGCGGACGGCGCATGGGTCGATGGCACCGGCGCGCGCTACGAGGTCCGCCGGTTGGCCGGTGACGAAGCACCGGAGTGAGGCCCGCGATCGATCCTGCTGACCGAATGCTGTGCTGTCGGGGCGCGCCTCCGGCAGCGCCGGATGGTGCTGATGGTGCTCGAGTGGGGTTTTGCCGGGCGGAATAGCCGTCTATGCTGCGGCGTGGCACGGGGGAGTTCTTCCCTGCATCGGGGCAGCTCGTCCGCCGCGCACTCTCGTCTTTCTCGGAGAATCGACCATGCCATCTCTCTCACGCCGCCTCGCCGGCGTCGGGCTGTTCGCAGCCGTCGTATCGTTCCCGTTCTCACAGCTCGCGGCGCAGGCCGCCGCGCCGCCCAGCCATTGGGAGCTGGTCTCTGTGCAGAGCGGACATCACGCCAACCCGTCGCCGATCGAAGGCGTCGTCTGGCGTGACTTCATCGTGCTCGACGACAGCACGACGTGGCTGCGGCTCTACTTCAGCAACGTCAACCTGGAGAAGGGCAGCTACCTGCGCATCGCCTCGATGCTCGATGGCGAGGTGATGACCATGCGCCAGCAGCACATGTCGGAGTGGGGCTTCAGCACCGCCTACTTCAACGGCCCCGCGGTCATGGTCGAACTCGTGGCCGGACCAGGCACGCAGAAGAACTTCGTCGAGATCGACAAGGTCATGGCCGGCGACATCAACGGCGGCTCGGCGATGCCCGACACGATCTGCGGCTCGACCGACGACCGCGTGCCGTCGACCGACGCCCGCGCCGGCCGCATCGATCCGATCGGCTGCACCGGCTGGATCATCGATCAGCCCACGACCGGCAATGACAAGTGCCACCTGTCGGCCGGTCACTGCTACTCCAGCGGCCAGATCCTCGAGTTCAACGTGCCGGCCTCCGGTGCCAACTGCGCGCTGTCGCACCCGCCGATCGCCAAGCAGTTCGCCATCGATCACGGCTCGTCGCAGTACGTGAACGGCGGCGTCGGCAACGACTACTGGGTGTTCAGGTGCTTCGCCAATTCGACCACCGGCCGCACGACCTTCCAGGAACAGGGCGCCGCCTTCACGCTGTCCACGACGATCCCGGCCACGGGCACGACCCTGCGCAACACCGGCTACGGGCTCGACGGCACCAACACCAACGGCGCCAGCGGCGGCAACGGCAGCTGCACGTGCTCTTCGGCGGCCGGCACCGGCACCCGCAACCAGACCCAGCAGACCCACACCGGGCCCGAGACCAGCAACGCCGGTACGACCCTGCAGTACCAGATCGACACCTGCGGCGGCAACTCCGGCTCGCCGGTCTACGACAACACGACCGGCCTGGCCGTCGCGATCCACACCCATGGCGGCTGCACGACCTCGACCGGCAGCGCCAACTCCGGCACCCAGGTCACGCACAGCGGCCTGCAGGCGGCGATCGCCACGGTCTGCGCCGGTGGTGGCGGTCCCAGCAATGACGACTGCGCCAACGCGGTCGATGTCTACGCCGGCGTCAACGGCCCGTTCAACAACAACGGCTCGACGCTGTCGAGCCCGGCGTGGCCGACCTCGGGTTGCGGTTTCAATGTCGGCAAGGACGTCTGGTTCAGGCTCTCGGCCTGCGCCGGCAGCTACACCATCCACACCTGCAGCTCGGCCCGCACCACGGACACCGTGATGCAAGTCTTCAGCGGCAACTGCAGCGGCCTGACCGCGGTCGCCTGCAACGACGACGGCGGCGGCACCTGCAGTCTCGGCTCGTCGGTGACCGTGACCCTGTCGGCGGGCATCCACTACATCCGCGTCGGCACCTACAACAACGGCACCTCGGGCAACTTCGAGCTCAGCATCACCGCGCCGTGCCACGGCAACGACGAGTGCTCGGGCGCGCTGCCGTTGAGCCTCGGCGCCAACGGGCCCTACAGCAACATCGCGGCGAGCAACTCGGCGCCGTCGTTCCCGTGCGGCTTCAATGTCGGTGACGACTGCTGGTTCACCTACGTCGTGGCCTGCGACAACACCGACGTCGGCTTCGAGACCTGTGGCGCCACCACGACCTTCGACACGGTCCTGCAGGTGTTCAGCGGCAGCTGCAGCACGCTGATCAGCGAGGACTGCAACGACGACTCCTGCAGCCTGCAGTCGCGCGTGGTCCTCACCAATGCGGCCGCCGGGACCTACTACGTCCGCGTCGGCGGCTACAACAGCCAGAACGGCAACTTCGGCCTCACCGTCACGCAGGTGCCGTCCAACGACGACTGCGCCAACGCCGTGACCGTCAGCAACGGCACCAACGGTCCGTTCTGCACGCAGGGCTCGACGACCTCACCGGCCTGGCCCGGCGGCTGCGTCTTCAATGGCGGCAACGATGTCTGGTTCAGCTATCGCGCGACCTGCACCGGCGACCTGATCGCCAGCACCTGCACCGCGGCCCGCACCTTCGACACCTGCATCGAGGTCTTCGGCGGCAGCTGCGGCTCGCTGGTCAGCCTCGGTTGCAACGACGATGGCGGTGGCAGCTGCGGCCTCGGCTCGATGGTGCAGGTACCGGTGACGTTCGGTCAGATCTATCTGATCCGCGTCGGCGGCTACAACAGCAACGTCGGCATCACCGAGTTGGTGGTCGACTGCACGCACCCGACCGACGAGTGCGTCACCGCGGCGCCGATCTCGGATGGCGTCAACGGCCCCTACAGCACGGCCTTCGCCACGACCTCGGCTCCGGCCTGGCCGAGCACGTGCGTCTTCAACCCCGGCAACGACTGCTGGTTCTCCTACCGGGCGAACTGCACCGCGCCGCACACGTTCTCGACCTGCACCCCGGCGCGCACGTTCGACACCTGCATCGAGGTCTTCGATGGCGGTTGCTCGGCGCTGACCAGCATCGGCTGCAACGACGACGCGGGCGGCTCGTGCGGCACCGGTTCCTCGGTGACGGTGAACCTGACCGCCGGCAACACCTACCACATCCGTGTCGGTGGCTACAACGGCACCACCGGCGCCGTCGAGCTCAAGGCCGAGCCGGGCAGCGGTGCCGGTGCGTTGACGACCATCGCGCACGCCTGCGGTCCGATGACGATCTCGGTGACCGGTGACCCGCGCATCGGTGGCACCATGACCGCCACCATCGGCGGCCACGGAGCGGGTCTGCCGTTCGTCGGCTTCGGCTTCCTGCCGGGCTCGCCGTTCTGCACCTGCAC
>JAGQRA010000242.1 GCA_020425885.1 Planctomycetota bacterium
TCCCTCGAGCACGGGCATCCACCTCTCGACCGCGGCGAGCAGCCCCCGAACCATGGCCCCGGCGTTGCCCGGCAGATCCGCGCGGGCGCGCGCGACCTCCCCGCTGTCTGCCTTCGCCAGGTCCCACAGGCGCTGCAACCGTGCCTGAGCCCGGTCCGCCACCTCGCCGCCGAACCGGACCAACAGCTTGTTCAACCGGGCCGCGCTGCGCAGGTCCCCGTTCGCATCGTGGAGCCGCGCGGCTTCCTCGGCCACCTGGACGAGAGACTGATCGCAGGCGAATGCCCGTTCGAAATCGACCGCGGCGTCGTGGAGCCGCTTCTCTTTTCTGGCGCGTTCTCCGGCGGCCACGCGCTGTTTCGCCCAGCTGCGGAGTTCGCCTTCGGCCCGACCGCGCACCTCGGGACTGCGTGAGGTCAGCAGCCGCGCGAGTCCGTCTTCGGCGAGCTGACGGGTGTGCGTTTCGTGGTGCAGATGCGAGAGGCTACGGAACATCGCTTCGACGCTCGCCACCCGTTGCGGGTCGGCGACGTCCATGGTCTCGATCGCGCCGGCCCAGCGCTCGAGCGTCGTGGCCATGAACCGCAACAGGTTCGCCGTCGGTCGCCGCCAGCGTCCGACGGGTTCGAACAACTCCATGGTCCGCTGCGGGCCGTGAATCTCGGAGTAGGCGGCGGCGGCGCAGAGGATCGGATCGGCATACTCGCCGCCGTAGTCATCGTCATCCGTGTCGCCGTCCACCGGCTCACCCTCGTGGGCGGTGACCTCGTCGATCATGTGGGAGAGCAGTGAACCGATCGCCGCCTTGCCGACAGCCGCGACCACGGCGTTCGGAGATCTGGCGACGGCGAGCACGGCGTCGACGCGGGCCGCCGGTGGCAGCGCCGTGGCCGCCAACAGCGATTCGACCCGACGGCGGACCGCGTCGGGTGCGTCGGTCGACATCTGCGCTGCCACCGTCGCCGGCAGCGCCGCGAGCTTCGCCGTGAGTTCGGCCATGGCCGCACGGCGCACCTCCACATCGGCCGAAGCACTCTGCTCCAGCAGGTCGGTGAGGCCTCGGTCGACGTCTGTGGTCGGTTGCGGCGCGACTGCCGGCACCGCGCCGTCGGCGCCCGCGGGCCGGATGCGTGCGAGCGCCAGGTCGAGATCGCGCAGGTGCTGCTGCTGCATTCGCACGATCGCCTCGCGCACGGGCGCCGCCTCGGCGGCCCGGCCCAGCGCCGTCAGGATGTGGGCGTGCAGGTAGCGGCAGTCGAGACTGTCTGCATTCACGGCGATCGCGGCTTCGATGCGCTCGAGCGCCGCCGCGTGGCGGCCGGCGGCGAACAGCGCCTCGGCCTCCGCGAACGATTGCTGGCCACTGCAGCGCGCGGACAGGAACGCGGCCGAGAGGATCCAGAGCAACGTCGTCGTGATGTCGACTCTCATGGCGGTGGGTTTTAGCGACCCCCGGTCGGGCATGGAACGGCGGCGGCGCCGGTCTCCGAGGCTCAGTCCGACTTGAGCAGGCGGTAGAGGCCGTAGCCGATCGCCCCGACGGCTGCGATCGGCGCCGCTGCCACCGCCACCGTGGTCGTCGCTGCGTAGATGGCCGCGGCCTTGCCGGTGACGACGGCGGCGCCCGCCGCGAGCGAGCCGCCGACCGAAGCGCCGGCGCGGGCGGCGGAGGTGATCGCCGACCCGATCTGGATCGCCGTGTTCGGGCACCTCGGGCCGAGCGCCGATCGGATCGGGTTGCCCGTGATGGCGCCGAACGCCGCGCCGGCGCCGAGGCCGGCGGTCTGACGGATGGCTGCTTCCTTGATCTTGTCTTCCTGGCTCATGATTCGTGCTCGCGATGTGGGGTGACTGCCAACGTCGCCCGCGACCTGCGTGGCGACACTCCCATCGCGCCGGGGGGCGCGGTGTCACGCACGGAATCTCGAGGAATCCGGTGCCGGCAGGACATGGACGCGGCGAGCACGCGGTGCGCACATCCGCGCGAGAAATCCGTGCGCGCTCGACCGGTTGCCGGCACGTCGACGGTCGTCCCCTGTTCCTTGGAGAAGACCCATGACCGACAGATCGACTGCCATCCTCTTCGCCGCCGTCGGCGGCTTGCTCGTTTCCGACCTCTGCGCCCAGCGCGCCTTGACATGGCGGCGCATCGCGCCGCCCTCGCCGCAGGAGGCCCACTGTTTCGCGACCAACGTCTCCGGCAACGGAGTCGTGCTGTTCGACGTCCAGGGTCAGACCTGGACGTTCGACGGCCAGGCGTGGCGCGAGCACGCGGTCGCCGGCGGCCCCGTCCCCCGCTCGTCGTCGGCGATGGTGTGGGACGTCTGGAATCAGCGCGTCGTGCTGTTCGGCGGCATCGCCAACGCCAACGGCCAACTGCTGCAGGACACCTGGCAGTGGAACGGCACCACCTGGTCAGAGCTGACGCCGCCCGCCAGTCCGGCGCGTCGTCATCAACACGCCATGGCCTACGACCACACGCGGCGTCGCGTCGTGCTCTGCGGCGGCGCCGATGCCAATGGCGTGGTCAACGACACCTGGGAGCTGGACGGCGGCACTTGGACTTCGTTCGGTACGACGGCCGGCATGACCCCGCGACGTCTGCACGCGATGGCCAGCAACGGCACCAGCGGCGTCGTCATGTTCGGCGGCTACTACTTCAGCGGCGCGCCGCAGCTCGCGGACACCTGGGTACGGATCGGCACGACCTGGGTGCAGCGGAACCCGTTGCTCTCTCCACCCGGCGACCGACAACACGGCATGGCGCTCCACGCCTCGAGCCAGGAGGTCGTGATGATCGGCGGCGAGGTCCGACCGAACACGTGCTGGGCCTGGGACGGATCGAACTGGTCGCCGCGGCCGGCGCGGTCGCAGGCCGGCAACCGTGGCTGCAAGATCGCCTACGACCCGGCGCGCGACGTCACCGTCACCTTCGGCGGTGCGCTGACCACCGGCAACCCGACGAACACGGTCTTCGAGTGGAATGGCGCATCCTGGGCTCAGGCCCGCGTGTCACCGGCCGCGCGCCAGGGGGCGGCATTGGCCTTCGACCCCGTGGCCAACGAGACGATGCTCAACGGTGGCGTCGGTGCCGCGTCATCGACGCAGTTCGCCGACACCTGGTCGTGGAACGGCAGTGTCTGGGCGCGGCAGGCGTCCGGCCAGTTGTTCCGCTCGGCGCACAGCCTCGACTTCGATCCGGTGGGCCAGCGCCTGCTGCTGTTCGGCGGCTGGAACGGCACGACGCAGACCGCCGACACCTTCGCCTGGGATCGCGTCGCGCGTCAGTGGACCAACCTCGCTCCGGGGACGGTGCCGCCGGCCCGCTACGGCCACGCGAGCTGCGGTGTCGACCACGGCGGCATGCGCGGCGTGCTGGTGTTCGGCGGCTGGTCCGGCAACGCGGTGCTCGGCGACGCCTGGCTCTTCGATGGTTCGACCTGGAACAGTCTGACCGTGAGCAACCCGCCGGCGCCGCGCGTCGGTGCGCGCATGGCCACCGAGCCCGGCGATGCGTCGGTCCTGCTGTTCGGCGGCGGGACCACGACGGCGCTGTTCTCGGACACCTTCAGGTTCGACCTGGCGACGAATACGTTCGTCCAGCTGTCGCCGACGGTGATACCCGCGCCGCGTTCCTATCATGCGATGCGGTTCGATCCCGCCCGCGGCTCGATCCTGCTCGTCGGCGGGCTCGGTTCGGCCGGCGCACTGTCGGACTGCTACGAGTGGGATTCGACCGCTGGCGACTGGGAGCAGCTCGCGGCCGCCCCCGCCGCGCGCGGCAACCACGATCTGGCGCTCGCCCCGGGCGGCACCACGCTGCTGTTCGGCGGCGTGATCCCGAACGTCGACGTGTTCGACACGGGGTGGGTGGTCGCGCCGTTCAGCCGTGCCCAGTTCCAGCCGATCGGCGTTGGCTGTGGCATGGCCAGCGGTCCGGCCCCGGTTCTGAGCAGCACGAGTCCGGCCTACATCGGCAATCTGAACCGCCTGCGTCTGTCCGGTCTGCCGGTCGCGGCCCTGTCCGCGTTCCTGCAATACGATCTCACCCTGCGGTCGACGCCGTATTCCCTCTGCCCGACGTGCCTCGTCTACATCGACGGCCTCACGACAGTGCATGTGCCGAGCTTCGGTGGCACGGCCAACGTCAGCTTGCCGATTCCGAACGTGCCCGCGTTCGTCGGCATGACGCTCTACGCGCAGGGGGCGGCGTTCGACCCGAGCTACCCGTGCCTGCCCGGCGTCGGCGTCGCGCTGACGAACGCGGCGCGCATCGTCATCGGGGCCTATTGAGGCGCGCGCCGGCCGCCCCTCACTCCTGCGCCGCTCACACCGGCCCTTCGGGCCGCCGCACCTTGTCGATCGCCGTTTCGCGCTGCAGCTGCAGGAACATGACGCGGCGCAGCGGTGGAACGGGCGGGAAGCATGGCTCGGGTGCTGGCTGCTGCGATACCCATTCGTAGATCCGGAGCAGCGCGTCCGTGTGTTCGTCGCGTCCCATCGCGCGGGGCGGCACCTTGGCCGCGAGCTCGTGCCAGAGCTGCGGTTCGTCGACGAAGCGACGCATCGCGGCGGCGAGGTCCGCAGCATCACCGGCGCGCGAACGCAGTCCGGCGACCGCGCCGCGCTCGGCGACGGCGCCGAGGTCGCTGGTGATGCAGGGCCGGCCGAGTTCGAAGCACTCGTCGAGAACGAGGCCGTAGGTCTCGATGCAGGTGCTCGGGAAGACGCCGATGTGCGGCGCCACCGCATGCAGGCGGCTGGCATCGAACTCGCCGTGGAACGTGACCGGCGCGTCCGTCACCGTCGCCCTGAGTTCGGCGTCGAAGGCGTCGCTCTCGGCGGCGCCGAGGACGTGCAGCTCGGCCGCGTCAGGGCGTTCGGCGTGTAGCAGCTCGAACGCACGCAGCAGGACCTCGACGCCCTTGTGGCGGCCGACGGTGCCCCAGTAGGCGAATCGCAACGGTTCGTCGGGCTGCGGCGGTTCGAGCGGCGGCAGGTCGGCGAAGCGCTCGTGGTAGCCGAGCGGCAGGACCTGGTAGCGCTCTCGCGGCATGCCGGTCGTCTTCGCCAGCAGGTCGGCGGTCGAACCGACGGCGACCAGCACCGCGCGGGCGAGGGCGAGTTCGGCGCGGTAGTGGTCGGCGAACAGCTCGATGCCGGCGGCGATCTCACGTTCCTGTTCGTGGCCGTAGCGCGGCACGCACGACGAGCAGCTCGCGGCCGACAGCGGCCGCCGGCACGACAGATCCTCGATCGCGTTGCCGGGCCGCCGGCGGAAGGCGCGCGGGCAGCTGGTGTAGTAATCGTGCAGCGTGACGACGGCGGCGATGCCCTGTTGGCGGGCGATGTCGACGAGGTTGCACGTCAACCGCACCCAATGGTGCACGTGCAGCAGCCGCGGTCGCCACTGCGCCAACAGCTCGCCGATCAGGTGCTCGACCTCGGGATGCCACATCTTGGCGTGGTGGTCGAAGAACAGGTCGTCGCGGTGGACGCGATGGATCGGGATGCCGTCGAACTCGTCTTGCTCGAGCGTGACCGCCGCGCGCGCGAACTTGGTCCCGGTCAGGACCTGGGCGTCGAGCCCGCCGGCCCGCTGCCGCCGGACGATGTCGAGCAGGTAGGATTCCGAGCCGCCGTGGCTCTCGGGCGCGAACTGATGGATGACGTGCAGTACGTCCATGGCGTAGGGTGGGGGACCCTATACCGCCTTGGCTGCCCAATCCACATCGGACGATCGCCCCGTCGACTTCGGCTTCCTGTTGCTGGCGAGCGTGTTCCTGGCCTCTCTGGTCGTCTGCAACCTGATCGCCAACAAGTTCCTGACGGTCGATCTCGGCTTCAAGGTGTTCGTGCTGTCGGCCGGATCGCTGCCGTACCCGATCACCTTCCTGGCCACCGACCTGCTGTCCGAGATCTACGGCAAGCGGCGCGCGACGCAGGTCGTCTGGGCCGGCTTCGCCGGCTCGCTGTTCACGCTCGGCGCGCTGTGGCTCGGCGCGCAATTCGATGCCATCGATGGCAGCCCCGTCAGCAGCGCGACCTACCACGCCGCCTTCGGCACGGCGCCGAGGGTCATCGCCGCCTCGATGACCGCGTACCTGATCGCCCAGTTCATCGACGTGCGGATGTTCCACTTCTGGAAGGACCTGACCGACGGCCGTCACCTCTGGCTGCGCAACAACGCCTCGACCATCGTGTCGCAGCTGCTCGATTCGCTGCTAGTCGTCGTCGTGCTGTTCTACGGCAACAAGACGGTCGACGAGATGACCTGGATGATCGTCGACCTCTGGCTGTTCAAGTCGCTGATCGCGCTCGCCGACACGCCGTTGTTCTACTACGGGGCGTGGTGGCTGCAGCGTTGGCGGCCGGCGCCGCTGTGAGGCCGCGACCGTCCCGTTTGTAACAGGAGGGCAATGCCGGTTTCGGTCATGTCAACCGGCCGGAACAGGCTGATAGTCCCCGCCACGGAATCACGCGGCGCCCCAGCGGACAACAGACCCCGACCCGCGACCCTCCGAGCAACCATCGCAGGTCGTCCCCTTGTCGTCCGCCCGCACCGTCATCCGGTCGCGGCCCTCGATGCTCGTGTCGCGAGTCATCGTCGGGGCCCAATCCGTACTCCTCGCCGTCTTCGTCATCGGCTACCTGCTCGGCGGTCAGCCGGCGATCGTCCCCGGCGATCATTCGCTGCCAGTGGCCCCCGAACGACCACCGGGTCTGCGCCAGGTCGCGATGGACGTCGGGCCCTGGGGTCGACTCGCGGTTGCGCCGATGCTGATCCAGTCGTCGGCGGCGCTCGCGTCGCTGGTGGTCCACGACTACACCGGCGAAGGTCGATGGCGGTTCCCTGGCGACGATGTCGTCGCGGTGAACACGTTCTACAGCGAGGTCGGACTCGGAGCGGACGATCTCGAGCTGCTGGCACGACACACCGTGTTCGACACGGCCGCGGACGAGACGGTCACGACGCCGCCGATCGATTGGCTCATCGACCTACCTGCCGAGCGCCGGCAGGTCCTCTACGGCGCGCTGCATGCGCGCGGCGCCTATGCGCTGCTGGATGATCCCTACACCTTCCAGGGCGGCAGCTTCGACGACTGGACCCGCAGGAGTGGCTTGTTGTCCGCCACGCGGGAGTTGCTGCGCAAGCTCGTCTACCTCGACAACGGCATCTTGACCATCGCCGACCTGCACGCGGTCTACGAGAAGGTGCGAGATCCCGCCGAGCGCATCAAGGTGGAGCGCACGCTGACGCGCACGACCGGCCTGCAGGTGCAGCTGCAGGTCGACGAGGGCGAGGACGTCGCGCCGCTGATCCGCTACTGGGGCGTACGCGGGCGCGAGGACACCGTGGCGCCGCTGCTCGAGGCGCTGGCGGACAGGCCCGGCGGCGGCAGCATCGACATCGTCTTCCTGATGCCGCGATTCGCGCGCGCGCGCCTCAACAGCTATCTGCCGGTGATGGAGTACTACCTGACCGCCGAACAGTTCACGGGGCACGACTGCAAGTGGACGGCACTCAACTTCTTCAACGACGGGCCCGACGTCAGGTTCGAGGGTGAGGAAGGCGGCGCGCTGAGCTCGGCCTGCACGGCGCCGATCGACTCCCCGACGCAGTTCGGCGACATCACGTTCCTGCTCGACGTCAATGGCAACGTCGTCCACGCGATGGTGCAGGTGGCGGCGGACCTGGTCTTCACCAAGAACGGCGCCGCGCCCTACGCGCCGTTCGTGCTCGCGATTCGCGATGACGTCGTCAAGTCCTATGCCTACTTCGGCTGCGCTGCCACGGTTCATCGTCGGCTGGCTATCCCGGGAGTGACCCAGGGCTACGCGCTGCCGAGGACTAGGTGAGTTCGCCGAGGTGGCGCAGGCCGTCGATGCCGGCCTACATCTGCTCCGGCGCCGGGATCCCGATCAGCGACAGTCCGGTCGTGAGCAGCCGCCGCGCCGCGTCGACCAGGACCAGCCGCGCATCGCGCACCGCCGGCTCGGCGCCGAGCACGTGATGATCGCGCAGGTAGCTGTGGATCTCGCCGGCCAGGGTGAGGACCTGTTGCGTGATGACGCTCGGTTCGCTCTGCGCGGCCGCGCGCTGCACCGCCGGGCCGAAGTCCATCATGACGAGCAGCACGCGTTCGGCATCGGCGAGTCGTTCGAAGTCGATGGCGTCGGTCTGCGGCACCGCCTGTTCGGCCTTGCGCAGGATCGAGCCGAGGCGGGCGCAGGCGAACTGCACGTAGGGGCCGGTGTCGCCCTCGAACTCGAGCATCGAGTCCCAGTCGAACTTGACGTCCTTGATGCGTGAGGACTTGAGGTCGTTGAAGACGATGGCGGACACGCCGACCTGCTCGGCCACCGCGTCGGCGTCGGGCAGGTCCGGGTTCTTCTCGGCGATGACCTGGCGGGCCTTCCTGACGGCGTCGTCGAGGATCTCGTCGAGGAACACGGCGTTGCCGGCGCGTGAGGCGAACTTCTCCCACTTGCCGTCTTCGCCCTTGCTGAGCACGAGGCCGAACGGGACGTGCTCGACGGCAGCAGCCACCTTCTCGTTCATCCTCTTCAGCACGCCCTGGAGCTGATCGAAGTGCAGCTTCTGTTCGGCGCCGACGACGTAGAGGATGCGATCGGGGGCGAAGGTCTGTTCGCGATAGAAGACCGCGGCGAGGTCGCGGGTGTGGTAGAGCGTCGTGCCGTCGGACTTGCGCAGGATGCACGGCTGCTTGATGCCCTGCTCCTTGAGCCAGACGACCTCGGCGCCGTCGCTCTCCTCGAGGATGCCGGCGGCGGTCACGCGTTGCATCGCGGCTTCCATCTTGTCCTCGAAGAACGACTCGCCGGTGATGTGGTCGAAGGTCACGCCGAGGCGGCCGTACGGGCCCTGGAACGCCTGCAGCGACTCGTCGCGCAAGAGCTGCCACATGCGTCGCTCCTGGTTGTCCTCGCCGCTCTCGAGCGCGCGGAAGTGGGCCGCGGCCTCGGCGTCGAGCTCGGGGTGCGCCTTCACCTCCTGGCCGTAGCGCTTGTAGAGGTCGAACATGTAGCGCATCGGCGAGCTGTGCAGCTCCTGCTCGTCGCCCCAGCGCATGTAGGCCGTCATCATCTTGGCGAACGGCATGCCCCAGTCGCCGAGATGGTTGATGCCGTGCACGGTGGCGCCGAGGTGGCGATGGATGCGACACAGGGCGTTGCCGATCACCGTGCTGCGCATGTGGCCGATGTGGAACGGCTTGGCGATGTTCGGCGAGCTGAAGTCGATGCAGACGACGCTGCCGTTGTCCGCTGCCTTGCCGTAGGGCGCGGCATCGGACTGCACGGCTGCCAGTACTTCGCGGGCGAGGGCGGCGCGACGGAAGCGGAAGTTGACGAACGGCCCGGCGGCGGTCGCGGCTTCGATCACGGCATCGGCCGCGATCACCGTCGCCAGCTCGGCGGCCAGCGCCGGCGGCGCCTTGCCGGCGAGCTTGGCGAGCTGGAATGCGCCGAGCGCAACGTCGCCGTGGTCGCGGTTCTTCGGCGGGTCGAGGCGGATCATCGGCTCGGCCTGGTCGGCGGCGAGGCCGAGGTCGACGAGGGCGGAGAGGACGCGTTGGCGCAGGTGGCTGTGGAGGTCGGTCACGGGGGCGAGCAGGATAGCGATCGATGCCGTCAGCCGCGCACAGAACCGCTGCGGTTCGTCGGTCTCACCGTTTCGTCTCCAGTGCGTCGGCCTAGACTGCTCACCGCCGATGGACCTGTTCACGATCGATGGCCTGCTCACCCTGTTGATGTTGACCCTGTTGCAGGCCGTGCTCGGCTTCGACAACCTGCTCTACATCTCGATGGAGAGCAAGCGCGTCGAGGAGCACGACCGCCAGCGCGTCCGCTTCTGGGGCATCGTCATCGCCATCGCGCTGCGCATCGTGTTGCTGTTCGTACTGACCAAGGCGATCACCTATTTCCAGAGCAGCTTCCTCGATATCGAGACGGTGCCGTTGCACCTCGAACTCAGCGGTCACGCGTTGATCGTGCTGCTCGGCGGTGGCTTCATCGTCTACACCGCGGTGAAGGAGATCTTCCACATGCTGGCGCCGGCCGATATCAGCCGGCACGCGGACGGGCCGCCGCGGTGCTCGGTCAGGAAGGCGGTGGCGATGATCGTGCTGATGAACCTGGTGTTCTCGTTCGACTCGATCCTGGGCGCCATCGCGCTGACCAAGAGCTTCTCGGTGATGGCGGCGGCGGTCGTGATCTCCGGTCTGATGATGATCTGGCTGGCCGATCGCGTCTCGGCATTCCTGCAGAAGAACAGGATGTACGAGGTGCTCGGCCTGTTCGTGCTGCTGCTGGTCGGCGTCATGCTGCTCAGCGAAGGCGGCCATCTCGCCCATCTGAGGTTCTTCGGCCACCCGATCGAGGCGATGACGAAGTCGACCTTCTACTTCGTCATCGCGGTCCTGGTCCTGGTCGACATCGTGCAGGGTCGCTACCAACGCAAGCTGCTGACGATGGACGAACCGAGGAGTGGCGCGGCCGGGTAGGCTCAGTTGTTGGCGCCGTACTGCAGGTGAACGAGGCGTCGGCCGCCCCACCGCGTGCGGTAGACGACGAACATGTGGTCGTACTCGGACTCGGGCAGGTCGGCGAGGCTGGTCCCGGCCAGACGATTGACGAGGTCGGGAACCGTGTTGCTGTGGCCGACCACGAGCGTCGTCGACCAGGACGACTTCAATGCCGTCTCGAGCTGGTCGAGGTCGTTCTGCAGGACCGGGGTCAGGTTCTTGGCGATCGCGGTCGGCGTCGCGGTCAGCTGCGTTCGCTGGTAGGTGGTCGCATAGACCGCGTTCAGGTCGACGAACTCGAGCACGCGCGCGAGTTCGTCCGCGCGGGCGGTTCCGGCCGCGCTGAGCGGTGGGTTGTCGGTGCCGTCGTTGGCCTTCTCCGCGTGGCGGACCAGGATCACCACCGCGGTCGGGTTCCACAGCAGCAGGATGCCAACGACGGCGATGGCGATCGCGGACAACGATGCGAACAGCAGCTCGCGTCTGGTGAACTTCTTCATGGGCGTGCTCAGGGCGGGGAGCCGAACGGTCCCGGCGCGCCATCGCCGGGTCACCTCGGCAGCACCGATCGTAGCGAGCCCTGACCGCGGGAACGAGGCGCCGGCGGTGGTGACGGCGGCAGTTCAGCGCGGGCCGGTGTTGGATTCGGTCCTGGCACCGATGGCACGTGTTGCATCCGGTCCTGGCACCTTTCGTACACGGACGATCCAGGTGTAGACCAGGTACTCGTCGAGGCTCGGGATCAGCCAGAACAGCGGTCGCAGCAGCAGGTGAAAGAGGCGGACCTTGCCCGACAGCGGCCGCGTCGACGAGACCTGTTCGACCTGAAAACCGTGCTCGCCGAGCAGCCGCAGCAGGCTCTTGCGCGTGAACAGGCGGTAGTGACCGCGATCGAACAGGCCGCCGTCCTCGTACTTCCAATCGCGTCGCAGCACGAGGGTGCGGACGACGGAGTGGTGGGTGGCGTTCGGCACGGCGATGACGAGGTGGCCGTCGTCGGCGAGCCAGCCGTGGATCCGGTCGAGCACGTGCTCGGGAAAGCGCAGGTGCTCGAGGACGTCGCCGCAGAGCACGAGATCGAAGTGGCCCGGCCGCAGCTCCGGCAGCGGGTCGACCTCGATGTCGGCCGTATCGGCGTGGCTGATGCGGGTGCGGGCGAGGGCGACCGCGTCGGTCGAGACGTCGAGGCCCCAGACCTCGGTACCCTGACGCTGCAGGATCGACTCGGTGGCGGCGGTGCCGCAGCCGATCGACAGCGCGCGTCGCGGCTGCTGCTGCGGCACCATGTCGAGCAGGTCGTGACGGATCCACTCGCCCTTGACACCGTAGGGATCGTCGGGCGAATACGCGCGCCCGGGTTCGGGCCGGGCGCCTGCTGTGTCCTGGCTGTCGGGCTCGGCCATCGCGTCGTTGGAGCTGGTATAGCCGCTGATCATGCTTCTACCATGCTTCGAGTGTCGCGCCGTCCCGGCTTGATCCCGTTGCTGTTCTTCGCCGCCTGCGGTGGCGACGGCGACGGTGATGGCGGCAGCGCGGTGGACGTGCCGACCTTCGCCGCCGACATCGCGCCGATCGTCTACTCGTCCTGTTCGCCGTGTCATCGCCCGGGATCGACGACGCCGTTCACCCTGCTCGGCTACGACGACGTTCGCAAACGTCAGAAGCAGATCGCCGAGGTCACCGCTCAGCGCATCATGCCGCCCTGGCTGCCGAGCCAAGGCGATTTCGCCGATGACCGCCGGCTCGACGAGGCCGAACTGGCGATGCTGCTGCGCTGGATCGAGGCCGGGACGCCGCGCGGTGACGTCGCGGTCGAGCCGCCGCCGCCGTCGTTTCGTTCGGGCTGGCAGCTGCGCGAGCCGGACCTGATCGTGACGACCCGCGAGGGCCTGATCGTTCCGGCCGCGGGCCCCGATGCGTTCCGCAACCTCGTGATCCCGATCGATGTCGATCGCGTGCGCTTCGTCGAGGCCGTCGAGATCCTGCCGGACAGCGCCGCCGTGCACCACGCGGTGCTCGCGGTCGATCGGACGCGGGAGGCGAGACGGCTCGACGAGCTCGATCCGGGCCCGGGCTTCTCCGGCATGCTGCTCGGCAATGCCGAGCCGCCGGACGGCCACTTCCTCGGCTGGACGCCAGGCAAGCGCGTGCATCGCAGCGAGCCCGGGATGGCGTGGCGGCTGTGGCCCGGCAACGATCTCGTGCTGCAGCTGCACCTCACGCCGACCGGCAGGGAAGAACGGGTGCGGGCGCGCATCGGCCTCTACTTCACGGCTGTGCCGACCACGGTGATCGCGTTCCCGCTGGTGCTGTTCTGCGACGACATCGACATCGCGGCCGGCGTCACCGACTACGTCGTGCGCGATCACTTCGTGCTGCCGGTCGCGGCCGCGATCCACTCGGTCTACCCGCATGCGCACTACCTGTGCCGGCAGATGCGGGCCACGGTGACCCCGCCTGGAGGCGCCGCGCGCGACCTGTTCCGCATCGATCGTTGGGACTTCGATTGGCAGGACGACTACCGCTTCCGCCGGCCGATCGAGCTGGCGGCGGGAACGCGCATCGACTTCGAGTAT
>JAGQRA010000243.1 GCA_020425885.1 Planctomycetota bacterium
GAAGGACCTGGACCGGGTCAGGCGCTATCAGCGCCTGCTGTTCACCGAGCGGTTCGACGGCCAGCGCATGCGCGACCAGGCCACGATGCTGTTTCGCCTCGGGCAGGGGCTGCTGCTGCCGGTCGGTGTCGGCCGCCTGTCCCCGGCCCAGTTCGACGACGTCGGCAGCGAGCTGACCTACCTGCTGCTGCGCGACGAATGCCCGGAGGTCACGGTCGAGATCTCGCCATGCGGCGGTTGGTCGACGTCGTGGATCCTCAATGCCCTGCGCGACAACGAATGCGGTCACCTGACCTCGTTCGACGTGATCGACGACTCGGTGTTCAAGGTGCCACCCGAGCTCGCCAAGGGCATCCGCACGTTCCATCACGGCGATGTACGGCAGAGCCCGCACCTTCCCGAGCGCATCGACTTCCTGTTCATGGACTCCGACCACACGGCGCCGTTCGCGCACTGGTACGTCGAGAACGTGTTGCCGCGGGTCAGATCGGGCGGGGTGGTGATCGTCGACGACGTGTTCCAGCCCGGCGGGCCGGCCGCCTCAGGGGGCGAGGGCCCGGTCATCCTCGACTGGCTGGCGCGCAACGGAATCGAGTACTTCACCGCCGCCGAGAGCCAGAGTCGCGCCACCCTGGATGCGCTGCTGGCCTGCAAGCGTCGCCTCGGACTCGAGTCGCCGGTGGTCGACGTGCAGGGCGTGAACCCCGCGATCTACTTCACCATGCCGTAGTCGTGGCGCCGCCGCGGCTACCGCGGCAACGGCAGGTTCGCGGCGATCGCGTGCAGCTTGTCGAGCAGCAGCTGATGCCCCGCCGCGTTCGAGTGCGAGTCGAGCATCGAATTGCGGATCGGCCGCGCCAGCTCCTCCGGTGAGAAGCGGAACGGGAAGTAGGGCACGTCGTTTTCGGCGCAGAACGCGGGCAAGGCCCGCACCGCCGGCAGCGAGTGATCGAGCAGGAAGAACGGCACGGCGGCACGCCGGCAAAGGTCGCGGATCTCGAGCAATGCCTGCTTGCTGCGCTCCCAGCCGCGCGGCCCGCTGCCGAACCTCTCGGGCACGTACTCGGTGCCGGGCGGCATCACGCTGAGCAATCGCGCCGCCGGATCCGACTGGTGCTCGACCAGCTTCGCGAACGCCGGCATCAGCGGGCGCAGCCACGCCGCCAGTCCGGTCCAGACATCGCCCGGATCGTCGATCGCCTCATCGGGTCGTGGCGCCTTGCCGAGCAGCGCACGCTCGACGACATCGCGCGTCGGTTCGATGTCGTTGACGACGTAGACCAGGATCACGAGGTCCGGCTGCAGCGCCAACCCTTCGTCGCGCAGCATCGCCAGCTCCTGCGTGGTGTCGTACATCGGGTGCCCGGTGTTGACGACCTCGTAGCGCTGCCCTCCGGCCGCGTTGAGTTCGGCCTCCCAGCGGCGCAGGAACGTGACCTCGTCGTCGACGCCGGTGCCGTAGCACACCGAGTCGCCGAGGATCACGATGCGGAACGTGCCGGCCGGCTTCTCGCGTTCGATCTCCGGCCCGCGGAACCCGAGCCGGTTGGTCCGCAGGCGGTAGCTGCCGAGATCGAGATCGAGCGACGGCTTGTGCCGGTACAGCGTGCCGTCGAGATCGACCTCGCCGAACCGGGCCGGCGGCAGATCGCTCCAGGCGTAGCGCAGTGCTTCGTTGCGGTAGCGCAGGTGCTCGACCTCATGGTTGAGCCCGATCGGATCGAGCGTCCGCAACAGCACCTCGACCGCCACCAGCACGAGCACGAGGCTCGACAGCGCGGCGATGCCGCGGAACAACCACCGCCGAGAGCGACGTCGGGTCCTGGTGCCGGCTGTCATGCAGGCTGGAGTACGGAACCCGCTTCCTTTTTCCAGCCCGTTCAGCGGATCGCGAACCAGGCGTGACCGCCGGGACCGATCGCGACCTCGAGGTCGGTGCGCGAACGGCGATCGAGCCCGAGCGGGTGCTGCTGCCCGGCGGCATCGGTGGCGACCGCGCGGTCGACGAGGCCCGTGTAGTAGAGGTCGAGCGGGATCGTCTGCGTCAGAGTCGCAGCGGTCGGATTGAAGACCATGAGCATCGCCCTCGGGTCGCTGCGGGGGTTGGCATGCAGCACCCAGTCGAGCCCGCGGCCGTCGGCGCGCCGCGAGCTGCCGTGGACGACGTCGCTCTCGAGAATGGTGCGGTATTCGAGGTACCAGTCGACCCACCGCTCGACGACCGCTCGCGTCGCCTCGGTGTCGTAGAGCCGCGGCCCGCGGTAGCAGGCCTGGGCACCGTAGGCGAGGTTGCTGACGATCATCCGTTCGTAATGATCGAGGTGCTCGCCGAGCGGCTCGACGGTCGCCGCCGCGCCGCCGCCGTGGTACTGGGTCAGCGGCACGAACATCCAACCCATCGACGGGTTCTTCTCGCGCGTGCCGTCGAACAGGTTCTGCCGCGCATGGATGACCTGCTGTTCTCGCGGCAGCGACCAGTTGGTCTCGCGATAGCCCATGCCGGTCTTGTTGCTGCCCTGCAGGAAGTACCAGTCGGGCACGTTGAGGTAGACGCCGCGGCCGCGACACCAGCGATAGAAGTCGCGGATGATCGAGAACTGCACCCAGCGCGAATCGGCCCAGCCCTTCTGCAACGGCGGCCGCGCCATCGCGTCGTGATCGCCGGGGTAGCTGCCGTCGTGCTCGAGCAAGTCGAAGCCGGTGTGCTCGTAGAAGCGATAGAGCTTGCGGAAGTAGTCCTGTCCCCAAGTGCTGGCCAGCGCCGGCGCGTGGCCGAACACCTGACCGCCGGGCTTGCCGGTGTCCTTGTTGATGCAATTGTCGGTGTCGGGCTGGATCCGCCGGCTGCTGAGCAGCGAGTAGCCGCCGAGCTCGACGCCCTTGCCGTGGGCGTAGTCGACCATCGCTCGCCAATGGTCGAGGTTCTGCTGACTGTCGTCCTCGACATTGAAGCCGCTGCCGAAGGTCAGGATCGCCATCTCGAAGCCGACCTCGGCGCACTGGTCGATCGCGGCCTTGACCTTGTCCTCGGCGGCGCTGCGGACATGCAGCATCAGCGGGTTCTCGGTGCTCCACGGCGCCAGGATGCGATACATCCGCCGCTGTGCCAACGACTGCCGTTCGCGGTCCTC
>JAGQRA010000244.1 GCA_020425885.1 Planctomycetota bacterium
CGCCCGGCCGCCAGGGCATCGGTCCAATGCGCGGGCAAGGGTCGGTCCGGGCCCCGCCACGCCTCGATCGCGGCGGCAGCCCAGGCGGCGCCCTCGGCCGGTCCGTCGTGACAGTTGGCGCAGGCATCGGGAGTGCCGAACTTAACGGTCAGGTCCGGCCGCGGGATGCGGATGCTGTGGTCGAGCCGCGGGTCGACGACCATGTATCGCCGGCTCGGCATGTGGCAGGCGGTGCAGCTGGCGCCGGCGGACCCGACGGGGTGATGGTGATGCTCCGGCACGTCGAACACGGCCGGTTGGTGGCAGCGCCCGCAGAGCGCGTTGCCCGGCGCATACGGCCGCAGCGTGTGCGGATCGTGACAGTCGGTGCAGGTCACGCCGGCGTGGAACATCTTGCTCTGCGCGAACGAGCCATAGACGTAGACCTCGTCCTCGATCTGACCGTCGGCGTGGTAGAGGTTCTCCTCGAGCAACGACAGCTGAATGCGATCGTGCAGCGCGCCCGGCGCGTTGCCCTCCTCGAGCAGACTGCGGCGCGAATGGCACGGCGCGCAGGTCTCCGTCACCACGGCCGGCGCGCTGCCGCCGGTTCGCGTCGCGGTCGGCGCGCCGGCGGCGAACGACCACACCGCATCGGTCCGCAGCGACGTCTCGAATCCGGCGTGAGGCGCCTTCGGGCGCTGCCCGACCGGCGCATCCGCCCAGTCCTGATGGTGCGAGCCGGGGCCGTGACACGCCTCGCACGAGACGTCGATCTCGGACCACCGGGTCGAGTAGGAGTCGGAGACGACGTCGTAGCCCTTGCGCAGGTCGGTCGAGTGACAGTGCGCACACATGTAGTTCCAGTTCTGATTGCGGCTGGTCCAGTGCAGCGGATCGTCGTGTTCGAGCCGTTCGTCGTAGAGATGGAACCAGCGCTGCCCGCCCTGCTGCTGCGGTCTGGCATCCCAGCAGATGCCGAGCGCCTGCAGTCGGCCGCCGTGAAACCGGATCAGGTATTGCTGCAACGGCGACACCCCGAAGACATAGGCCACCGGGAAGTCGGCCAGCGTGCCGTCGGCGCCGTCGGTCCGGACCATGAAGCGGTCGCCGTCGCGGAAGAACCTCGAGGTCACGCCGAAGTGCTCGAACGTGCTGTCGGCGAAGTCGCCGAGCACGGTGCTCTCGTCGGCGACCTGCATCGCGAGGTCGTGGTGCGAGCCGTGCCAGGCCCGGTGCTCGAGTTCATGGCAGCTCACGCAGCGTTCGCGGCCGACGTAACTCGCCGCCGAGGCCGGCATCGCCGCCTCGCGCGAACAGGCGCCGAGCAGCGCGGCCGTGAGCGCGGCGGGGCTCACGACCGCAACCCGGAACGCCCGAACGCGGGCCGGCGTCGGATCAATGCAGGGGTCGTCTTTCATCACGGGTCGACAGGGCGAGGCAGCCTACCGTACCGTTGTGGCCGATCACTGACGACCCATCCGACTACGGACCGGCCACTACGGCACGAACGCCAGTCACATCGATCACCGCACAGCCACTGCCCATGACCGACCCCATCCATGCCCGACTCCTGCAACTCGGCGAGGACCTGCGCCGACACCGCAAGCTGACCGCCGACCTGACCGGCATCGAGGCCGCGATGCGACGTCACGAGCTGCGGCTGGAAACGCTGGGCGCGGAGATCGCCAAGGAGAGCCGCGACGTCAGGAAGCTCGAAGGTCTGAGCCTGACGGCGCTGTTCCACACCCTGCTCGGCGACCGCGACGAGAAGCTCGGCAAGGAGCGGCAGGAGTTCCTGGCGGTCAAGCTCCGCTACGACGCCGAGATGGAGGCGGGACGACCGCTGCAGGAACAGGCCGACCGTTGTCGCCGGGAGCTCGAGGATCTCGGCGATCTCGCCGCCCGGCGCACGGAGCTGCTCGACGAGCGTGAACGACAGCTGCGGCAATCGGGAACGGCAGCCGGCCGGGAACTGATCGACCTGGTCGATCGACTCGCCGATGTTCGCGCCGACCGGCGCGAGAACGACGAGGCCATCGCCGCCGGCAGGGACGCGCTCGACGCGCTCCAGGAGACCGCCGACCAGCTCGGTCGGGCCCGCAACTGGGGTCAGCTCGACATGCTCGGCGGCGGCCTCATCACCACGGCGATCAAGCACTCGCGCATCGACGACGCCCGATCCGCGGCCGAACGGGCCCAGCGTCACCTGCAGCGTTTCGCCCGCGAGCTGGCGGATCTCGGCGAGCGTCGGTCGGAGCTGACGGTCGAGATCGGCGGCTTCGAGAAGTTCGCCGACTACTTCTTCGACGGCCTGATCTTCGACTGGATGGTGCAGAGCAAGATCAGACGGGCGCAGGCCCAGGTGCAGGAGACGACGGATCGCGCCCGGGAGATCGTGCTGCAGCTCGAGCGACTCGCCGACGAGCAGCAGCAGCTGCAGCAACGGCTGGAGGCCGATCGCGAGCGCCTGCTCACCGGATCGGAATAGCGCGGCGGCGCGGCTCAGTTCTGCGGCATCTCGACGGTCTGCCAGAACTTGCCGAGCAGATCGACCACGCCCGACATGCCGTCGCCGATCGTGCTCTTCACGATGTAGCCGGCGACGTGGTTCCGGTAGGCCCGATCCTTGTCCATGACGTGCTCCGAGGTCGTGAGCACGAACACGACGCTGCTGCCGAGGTTGGGGTCGGCCCGCAACTCCTCGATGAATTCGTGGCCGTTCATGCGCGGCATGTTGATGTCGACCAGGATCAGGAACGGCGCCTCGATCTTCTCCCTGCCGTTCTCACCGCGCAGGACCTCGAGCGCCTCGACGCCATCACGCGCCAGCACCATCGCGTGCTCGACGCCGGCCTTCTCGAACGACCGCCGGACGATCCGGACTTCGACCTCGTCGTCCTCCAGCAGGAGGATGCTCACCGGTTCGTGTCTCACGGCATCACCGCCGATCTCGCAGGCGTCGACCTGACCGCGAACGAACTGCGCCCCGCGGGGACGCGAGCACCGATCGCGTGGCCCATGGACGGGTTGAACAGGTCAGGTGACGGTGTCGGGTGGGTCAAGGTCGATGCCGAGAGCATGCAGCCTCGGCGCCTCCTGCATCGGCATGCGCCGGGCGGGATCATGCCCACGGATAGAGGATTCCCGTACTGGGAACGGCGCAGCCATCGCGGGTTTGTCCCCAGGTAGCCTCCTCTGCTCGCGCCCGACACGCCCGATTCACTCGATTCACTCGATTCACTCGACCCGTTCGAGCCGCAGCGAATCGGTGCGGAACCAAGCCTTCCCGTCCAGCGCCCGTAGCTCCAGCCGCAGTTCGACATTGCGGCGGAACTCGGTCACCTCGAACTCACACTGCAGCTCGGTCCATTTGCTGTCGCCGGCGAGCGACGCGCTGCTGGCTCGATCGACCACGAGGCGCACCCCACCCTGCACCTTGCCGTTCGCGCTCCCTGACGGTTCGACGTCGTCACAGCGCGCGACGGCGCACAGTCGGTAGCGCCCGGCCGCCAGCAACACCGAGGTCCTGAACGCGCCGCGTCGCTCCTCGTCGCCACGCGAGTCACACACGATCTGCAGGGCCGGAGTGCCGCGATAGCTTCGCCGCTGCAGGCCGATGTGATCGGTCTCACCGGCTGCATTCCAGCGCTCCAGCATCACCCCGTCGCCGCCGCGAAAGGCCAGCGGCTCGGGCTCGGGAGCCTTCTGCTGCTTCTCGAGGCTCCGATAGCGGGCCTCGACCCGCGCGACCAGCCCGGTGACCGCCTGCTTGTGCCGCGCCGCGGCATCGCGATCGACCTTCTTCAGCTCCTTCTGCAGGACCGCCGCGCGCGCCCGGATCCGTCGAACCAACGGGCCTGGACGCAGCAGCGGCAACAGCGCCTTCAGTCGATCGCGATAGAGCCGACGCCAGACCGGGTGCTGCTGCACGACGCCGGCCACGATCGCGGACGGGTGCTTCAACACCGATGCGTCGGCATCACCGAAGAGCTGATCCATGCCGTGCGGCAGGAAGCACGACGCCCCCGGCTCGGCCGCGCACCAGAGACGGAAGTTGTTGCGGTTCTGGCTGTAGCCATCCCAATGGCCGAGCATCGCCTCGACCACCATGAAGTCGATGAAGCGGTCGACATCGAGCACGCTCTCGAGCCGCGTCGTCCGCTCCGGATCGAAATCGGCGCAGGCCTGCCGCAGACGCACCAGGTCGCTGTGATCGTCCGGTCCTTCGCCGGCATCCTTCTCCAGCGGTCGATCGATGTCCTGGCAGAAGCCGCCGTCGTAGAGGCTGCCGTTGGTGGAGCCGAAGACGCGCATCAGGAACTGCTCGTCGAAGCCCTCGCGCAACACGTAGAGCCCGAGGTCTTCACCGTCGAGCCAGACTCGGGCGTGGCCGACGCGCGGCGCCGGGTAACCGGCCGCCGCGAAGATCTCGTGGCCGAGCCATTCGCACAGTCGGGTCGGGTCCTGCCGACCGTTGTTGAGATGGAAGCGTCGCAGCCCGTGAAAGCGCTCGGTGCCGCCGAACTTGCCCAGGTTGACGGTGAAGCCGGGACGGTCGTCGATCTTGCGGAAGCTGCCGGCCGCGCCCTTGAGCTTGATGCCGACGTCAGCCCAGCCGGTCCGGTCACGATCGATGCGGATCGTCGCCGGCACGTACTCGCGCGGCCGCTGGCGCAGCTTGTCGCGATCGAGCGGGTCGAGCGTGATCGCGACGTGCACGACCGGACCGTCGTCGAAGAACCGGCGCGCCGGATCGGGGTCGACTGCATCCTGCTGCCCCTGGGTCTGCGCCAGCAGCGCGGCCGCCCCCAAGAACCACGGTAGCACGCGGGCCAGGGCGACCATGTCTAGGCCAGCAGCTCCGGGCGCACGATGCCGTGCACGTCCGTCAGCCGGAACGCACGCCCCTGGAACTTGTAGGTCAGCCGCTGATGGTCGATGCCGAGCAGGTACAGGATCGTCGCCTGCAGGTCGTGCACGTGGACCGGGTTCTCGACCACGCGATAGCCGATGTCATCGGTCGCGCCGACCACCGCGCCGCGCTTGATGCCGGCCCCCGCCAGCAGCATCGTGAAGCAGTGGGGATGGTGGTCGCGACCGAGCAGCTTGCTGCCGTTGCGCTTCTCGTTCATCGGCGTGCGACCGAACTCCCCACCCCAGACCACCAGCGTCTCGTCGAGCAGCCCGCGGCGCCGTAGGTCGACGAGCAACCCGGCGAGGGCGCGATCGAGCTCCCGGGCCTTCTTCGGGAACTGCGTCATCAGGTCGTCGGACGGGTTGGTGCCGTGGATGTCCCAACCGGCGTCGAACAGGTTGACGAAACGGACCCCGCGCTCGATCAGCCGCCGCGCCAGCAGACAGTTGTTGGCCAGCGAGGTCTGGCCCGGCGTCGTGCCGTAGAGCTCGTGCACCTCCGGCGGCTCGGCCGCGAGGTCGACCGCTTCCGGCACCGAGGCCTGCATGCGGAACGCGAGCTCGTACTGCGCGATCCTGGTCATCGTCTCCGGATCGCCGACCCGGCGTCCGTGCTCGCGATCGAGATCGACGATCGCCCGCAGCGACCGTTCGCGCCGCGCCCGGTCGTAGCCTTCGGGATCCTGCAGGTAGAGCACCGGATCGCCGACCGACCGCAGCTCGACGCCCTGATGCACGGTCGGCGCGAACCCCGAACTCCACAACGCCTTGCCCGCGCTCGGCAGGCTGCCGCCGCTGGTCATCACGACGAAGGCGGGCAGGTCGCCGTTCTCGCTGCCGAGCCCGTAGGAGACCCAGCTGCCCATCGACGGCCGACCCGGCCGCGGGGCGCCCGAGAACAACAGTAGCTCGGCCGGCGCGTGATTGAACTGATCGGTCACCATCGACCGCACCAGCGTCACGTCGGCCAGCTGCTGCGCGAGGTGCGGGAACAGCTCGCAGACCTCGATGCCGTTGTTGCCGCGGATCCAGCCGTGCTGGTGGCCGAGCAGCCGCGGCGTGCCCTTGATGAACGCGAAGCGCTCGTCGGCGAGGAACTCCTGCGGACACGGTTCGCCGTCGTGACGGTCGAGCGCCGGCTTGCGATCGAACATGTCGAGCGTCGGCGGCGCGCCCTCCATGTGCAGGTAGATCACGTTCCTGGCGCGCGGTGCATGGTGGCGCTGGATCGCCGCGAGCTGCTGTCGCGGCGCTTCCGGACACGACCGGTCGGCGGCGCGCAGCGAACCGAGCGCCATGCCGCCGATTGCCAGCGACGAGCCGTGCAGGAACCGGCGACGGGCATCGAGGCGGGCGAGTGCTTCGGGCGGCAGGTTCATCGCATCACCGTTTGGTCACGAACTCGTCGAGGTTCATCACGACACCGGCGAGCACGTTCCAGGCCATCGCCTCGTCCGCACCGCTCGCCCGCTCCGCGGCGAGCAGCGCGAGCAGGCGCGCGGTCTCGACGGCCGTCGGCGCGCGCAACATACACCGGCGCAACAGCCGACACACCCGGGCCTCGTCGTCGCCCTTCGCGGCCATGACCTGATCGGCCAGCGCCGCCGCGGCCTCGGTGAACTGCGGGTCGTTCCACAGCACGAGCGCCTGCAGCGGCGTGTTCGTACGCGTGCGCCGCAGCACGCAGAACTCACGGCTCTGCGCATCCAGCACCATCATCGCCGGGTGCGGACTGGTGCGGCGCCAAAACGTGTAGAGCGCACGGCGATAGCGGTCGGGACCGGTCGCCTCCTGCCACCTGGCGCCGCTGTAGATCTGCATCCAGATGCCATCCGGTTGCGGCGGCATCACGCTGGGGCCGCCGATCTGCTCGTGCAGCAGCCCCGACACCGCGAGCGCCTGATCGCGCAGCATCTCGGCCGACAGGCGGAACGCCGGCCCGCGCGCGAGCCAGATGTTGTAGGGGTCCTGCTCGAGCGCCGCCGCCGTGATCGAGGAGTCGCGGCCGTAGGCCTCGCTGAGCACGATCGTGCGCAGCAGATGCTTGAGCGACCAGGCGCCGCGAACGAACTCGTCGCCGAGCCAGTCGAGCAGCTCCGGATGCGAACACGGCTCACCCTGACTGCCGAAGTCCTCGAGCGTCTCGACCAGCCCGCGGCCGAACAACTCGGCCCAGATGCGATTGGCGATGACGCGGGAGGTTCGCGGGTTGTCGGGTGAGACCAGCCAGCGCGCGAAGCCGAGTCGGTTGTTCGGCGCATCCTCGGGCAGTGGTGGCCAACAGGCAGGCGTGTGCGGCTCGACCGTCTCGCCCGGCAGAAGGAAGCTGCCACGCAGCAGCACGTGCGTCGTGCGCCGCCGGTCGGCGGGCAGCTCACGCATGACCGGCACGGCCGGGCCGGCGCTGGCGTCGAATGCGGCCTCGGCCGCGGCGATCGCCACTCGCAGGTCCGCCAGCTCCGGCGCCCGCTGCAGGTAGATCTCGCGCAATCGCGACGACCCGGCGTCGTCGCGAGCCTCGCCCGTCTTCACCACCAACTGCTCGGAATCGCGGCCGAGATCGGTGGCGCGCAGGTCGAAGTAGAAGCCGCCGATGCCGCCGCCGTTGGTGATCTTGAGCAACAGCTCGTTGTCTCCCGGGCGCAGCTCGACGGCAAGCAGCTCCTGATCGGCGGCAGCACCGCGGGACACCTTCCGGGCCAGGATCGGCTCGCCGTTCCACCAGACCTTGATCGCGTCGTCACTGCCGAGCGACAGCACCGCGCCCGCCGCCGCGTCGGCGTGCAGCTTGCGGTACAGGTAGAACGCGCTGTTGTCGCCGCGCCACGTGTGGACCTCGCCATCGCGGTAGTCCGGCATCGGCTGCCAGCGAAGGCCTTCCTGCTCCTGGTCGAGCAACACCTCCCGTTCGGGCGCGAAGGCGGTCTCGTGCGCGAGCTGGAAGCTGTCGGCGGAGATCGGCGCGAGCCGCTGCCACGGCGTCTTCGTCACGTTCGCGGCCTCGAGCCGGAGCCAGGCCGCGCGACGTTGCCCGGCCCAGGCCATCACCGTGGCGGGATCGACCTGCAGCTTCGCGCGCAAGGTCGTGAGCTCGAGTTCGAGCGCCTTCTGCCGCGCGCGCTGCGCGGACGTCGGCACCCGCAGCGTCGGCGCGTCATCGCCGCGATCGCTGTCCTCGGTCTGATCGAAGAAGGCATAGATGCCGTAGAACTCGCGCTGCCGGATCGGGTCGTACTTGTGATCGTGGCACTGGGCGCAGCCCGCGGTCGCGGCCATCCACACCGACATCGTGGTATCGACGCGATCGATCACGGCGGCGGTGCGGAACTCCTCGTCGTCGGTGCCACCCTCGGTGTTGGTCATCGTCTGACGATGGAACGCCGTCGCCAATTGCTGCTCGGTCGAAGCCGCCGGCAACAGGTCGCCGGCGAGCTGCTCGATCGTGAAGCGGTCGAACGGCATGTCGCTCTGCAACGCCTCGATCACCCAGTTCCGGTAGCGCCACATCGAGCCGCGCAGGGCGTCCTTCTCGTAGCCCTGCGAGTCGGCGTAACGCGCCAGGTCGAGCCACCACGCCGCCCAGCGCTCGCCGTAACGCGGCGAGGCCAGCAACCGATCGACGACACACGCCTTCCTGTCGGCAGCCGGATCGGCGACGAAGGCATCGACCTCCTCCGGGGTCGGCGGCAGCCCGACCAGGTCGAAGCTCACGCGTCGCAGCCAGGTAGCCCGGTCGGCCGGGCCGTTGACGGCGAGGCCCTGCCGCCCGATAGCCTCGTCGACGAGTCGGTCCAGCTCCTGTGCCGTGGCCGGGCAGGCGAGAACCCCGGCCATGATGACGGCGCCGAGGAACGCGCGGCTGGGCGGGAGACAGGGCATCGGCGACATTCTTCGCCAACGGCGTCGGCGCGGCAACCGGCGACTGGCGGCCGCTGCAGACAGGAATCCGAATCGGGTCGAGCCGTCGGCGGCGCCGCGGCTACCGTTCGTCACGCCGATGCGCGACCAATCGAAGATCACCAGCCTGTCGCGCTCGCTCACCGAATGGGCCGATCGCGCCGCCAACGTGCGGTTCCTGCGCGAGGAGCAGGAGAAGGTGCTGATCGATGCGGCCAGCGAGCCACGGCTGCGGGCGCAGGTTCCGGTCGCGGCCTGGATGCTCGGCACCTGGCACCTCGGTCATGGCCTCGCCCGCGTGCTCCGCGGCGACGGGCGCGGCTTCGACGAGGCCCGCAATGGCCAGGCCCTGCGCCGGTGCTCGTTGCTGTTGCGCGATCGCAATCGACCGACGCTCCGCCCCGGCCAGGCCGAGTTGCCGTTCTCGCTGACCCAGGCCGCGCTGACGACCCTGTTCGCCCTGGCACTCGACGATCCCGGCGCCGAGCCTCTCTACGCGCTGGTCGAGGCGATCCCCGATCGCCGCTTCGACACGGGCGACCACCTCGCCCTGTTCACGCGCGAGCTCCTGACCCTGCGCGCCGGTCGCCGCAGCACCGTCGCCGCCCAGCTCGGTCCCTACCAGGAGGTGATCCTGCACTGGACCGACGATCAGGCCCTGCTGGCCCTGCGCATCGCCAGCGCCCTCGACGTGCACCTGCAACAGGCCGACCGGCGCAGCGGACCGTTCGAAGACCGACCCGCTCGGCTCTACCCGGTCGAGGCGATCGCCCTGACCAACGTCCGCCGCTGGCTCGAGCTGCCGACGCCGAAGATCGAACACGCGCTGATGTTCACCAACCTGGCGACGATGAAACCGACCGGACCCTGGCCCAGGCATCGCCTCGTCGGCAGACTCGAGCGGCAACTCGCCCGGCGGTAGAACACCGCCCGACGAGGGGCACCCATGAGCCAACGAGTTCCAGACTTCCCGGCACAACGCATCGTCTTCCTGGCCCTCTTGCTCGGCATGACCGGCTACGCCATCGCCGCGGCCGTGGTGCTCCAGTCCAACGACGGCCACGGCCTCGCCGAGCACGCGGTCCCGGCGCTCGACACCACCTCGATCGTCGTCGGCATCTGCACCACCCTGACCGCCCTGCTGACCCGGACCATCATCCACAACCGCGCCAAACGCCTCGAGGGCCGGCGGCGCCAGGCGGCCCTGTTCCGCAGTCGACTGGTGCCGCTGGTGCTGCTCGAAGGCGGTTGCCTGCTCGGCATCACCGTCTGGCTGCTCAATGGCCGAGCCGTGCCCGGCCTCGCCACCGCGATGGTCCTGCTCGCCATCGCCATCGCCATCACCCCATTCACCGACCCCGACGCCACGACCGGCTGACCCGGCTGGAGTACCGAACCCGCTTCGTTTCTCCAGACTCGGCCGGGGGTCTGGAGAAACGGAGCGGGTTCGGTACTCCAGACCTATCGGCGCAGGCGGGCCAGAAGGCGTTCGAGGCAGGCGGCGTACTGGTCCGGCCGCTGGCGCGAGAGATCGCCGTGACCGCCGTCGGGCTCGATCCACAGCTCGCGCTTCGAGGCGGGCATCGGCAGCCGCGCGAACAGGCGCTCGACGGATTCGGGTGGCGCGCGATCGTCGGTGCCGCCGCCGATGACGAGCATGGGCAGATCGTGGGGCAGGGTCGCGAGCACCTCGGCCGGCGCGACCTCCTCGACGCGGAATCCGGACCAGGCGCCGAGCGACGCGATGACGAGCGAACGCCAAGGCTCGCTCTGACGAAACCAGCTACGGCGGTCGTCGGGGCGGTGGAAGGACAGCATGCGATGCGCGGCGGCGTGCAGGTCGTCGATCGGCGAATCGAGAACGACCCCGGCGATGCCGTCGATGCGCGGCAGGGCCAGGGCCACGGCAATCGAGCCGAGGCTGACGCCGTAGAGAAAGAGCGGCGTGCTGGCGCGGCCGGGCTGTTCGCGAACGTGACGGACGGCGGCGACGACGTCGTCACACTCGCGCAGACCGCCCGTGAACGGCGCCCGCGTGCTGCCGCCGTGATTGCGCAGATCGAGCAACCAGCACTCGCAGCCACGATCGCGCAGCATTGCAGCCACGGGCTCGACCTCGACCGCACACCGGAACAACCCGTGCACGAGGACGGCGACGGCCCGCGGCGGTTCAACCCTGGCCTCGAGCCGGAACACGCGCAGCGTGACGCCGTCGCTGCTCGGCACGTAGTGCGCCCGTTCCGCGGCACGGGCAAGGATCGAAGGAGCGACATCACAGCCGTTCTCCGCCTCTCGCCGCAGCGTGGCCGTGCTCTGCACGATCAGGTCGCCGGCGGCATCGAGCCGGGGACCGGCGTAGGGTCGGTCGGGGCCGCGGGTGCCGACGACCCTAGATCCGACATAGCCCAGAGCCAGCGGGAACGTGACGAAGAGATGCAGCACGAACAAGCCGGCATGCAACCAGAGGGCACGGCGCCAGAGCGGGCGCTGGCGACGCCGCCGCAGCCAGGTCACGATCGACCACAACAGCACCACCGGTACCGTCGCCAACGTGAAGGCGAGCGCCGCGACCGACGGGAAGATCACACGTCCTCCCGGAACGGCGACGGACCGTCCGGCAGCAGCCCCACGGCGCGCCCGCGTCGCAGCAGTTCCGTGATCGCCGCCCGTCCCGGCGCGCCGAGATCCTCGGTGAAGTCGTTGACGTAGAGCGCGATGTGCCGCTCGCAGACGTCCTGGGCCAGCTCCTGCGCATGCTCCCGCACGTAGGGTCGCGATCGACCCGGATCGCGCCGGGCGGCGCGCACCGAGGCGCGCAACCTGTCGCCGACGGCAGCGAACTTCGCGGCATCGAGATCGCGGCGCGCCGCGATGATGCCGAGCGGCAGCGGGCCGCCCGTTTGCCGTTCCCACATGACGCCGAGGTCGGCCAGCTCGCGCAGCCCATGGTCGCGATAGGTGAATCGACTCTCGTGGATGACGAGCCCGGCGTCGGCAACGCCCGACGCGACGGCCGGCATGACCTCGTCGAAACGCATCGCCAGACACCTGCCCGGCGCCGTGGCCAGGATGCCGAGCAACAGGAACGCCGTCGTGTGGCGCCCCGGGATCGCGACCGTGACGGCGCCGAGATCGGCGAGCGATCGCAACGGCGAGTCCTCGCGGCAGACGACGAGCGGTCCGCAGCCGAATCCGAGGGCGGATCCGCTCGGCAGGATGGCATGGCGATCGATGACGCGCGCCAGGGCCGGCAACGACAACTTCGTCACCGGCAACGGATCGTAGCCGCGCACGGCGCGTTCGTTCAGGGTCTCGATGTCGGCGAGGACCGGCTCGAGTCGCAGCCCGTGGGCATCGGCGTCGCCATGCACCGCGTCATGGAACGCAAAGGTGTCGTTGGGACACGGGGAGAAGCCGAACCGGAGCACCACCACGGGCATGAGCTTAGCCGGCGCGGCTGTGAACCCGCCGCGCAACTCGAAGCCCGACACTCCGTGCAACCCGGCACTAAGATCCGGCAATGCGCGTGCTCTCGTTCGCCATCCTGTGCTGCATCCTGCCCGCCCAGCAACCCGGATGGGTGCAGCTGCCGCCGGGAATCCCGATCGGAACCTCGACCATCGCCTGGGACGGCGGCCGCAACCGGGTCGTGCTCGTCAGCCGGGACCAGACGTTCACCTACGATGGCGCGGCCTGGCAGCGCATCGTCGCCGCCAACCCGTTCGGCTATCGAACTCCTTCCGGCATGGCCTACGACCCGGGCCGTGGTGTCACCTGGATGTTCGGTGGTTACGGCATCATCCCCGGCGGACTGCAGAACGACCTCTGGCGGTTCGACGGCCTGAGTTGGACGAGCGTCACCACCGTGACCCGGCCGCCGGCGCGCTGGTTCTCACCGATCGTGTTCGACCGGGCACGACAGCGGCTCGTGCTCTACGGCGGCGAGACGCAGAACGGCCCGGCCAACGACACCTGGGAGTTCGACGGCGCGACCTGGTCGCTGAGCACCGTCGTGTCGCCGCCGACGGCGATGCTGCGACACGGCATGGCCTACGACGTCGCGCGCGCCGTGACCGTGCTGTTCGGCGGTTCGCAGACGCCCAACGTCCCGCTCGCCGAGACCTGGGAATGGGATGGCCTGCGATGGCAACAACGGCTGCCGGTGGCATCACCGCCGGCGCGCACCGAGCCGGCGCTGACCTGGGACTCGGGGCGCGGCCGGATCGTGATGCTCGGCGGTCGGACGACAACGACGACGTTCGCCGACACCTGGACCTTCGACGGGACGACCTGGACGCAGGTGGTGACGACCGGCACGCCGACGACCGAGCTGCCGCAGAACCTGATCCACGACACCGCGCGCGACGAGCTGGTGACCATAGTCAACCGCGCCGGCGGAACGCAGGCCTGGACGCTGCGCGCCGGGGCTTGGACCCGACCCGTGGATCCGTTCGATCCGGGCCCGCGCGATACGCACACATTCGCCTACGACCCGCGGCGAGCGGTCGGGGTGATGTTCGGCGGCGGCTTCAGCTCGTTGCTCCACGACGACACCTGGGAGTACCGCGGCGGACGCTGGTGGCGCGCCGATCCGGCGACGACGCCACCGCTGCGCAGCTACCCGGCGATGAGCTTCGACCCGGTCAACGCCGCGGTGCTGCTGTTCGGCGGTGGCAGCGGGCTGCCGTTCAACGACACCTGGCTCTACGACGGCGTCGACTGGCGGCGACGGTTCCCGGCGCAGCAGCCGCCGCCGCGCCAGATGCACGGCATGACCACCGACACCGCCCGCAATCGCGTGGTGATGTTCGGCGGCATGGTCGGCGCGACGACGCTGCTCGGTGACACCTGGGAGTGGGACGGTATCAACTGGCTGCAACGGGCCCCCGCCATCTCGCCGCCGCCGCGGGCGCAGCCGGCGATGGCCTACGATCCATCGCAGCAGCGCACGATGCTGTACGGCGGCGGCACGTACTACTTCGGCCCGACGATGGCCGATCAGTGGGAGTGGGACGGCAACAACTGGCTGCAGCTCGCGGCCAGTGGGGCGCCCGGGCCCCGCGCCGCCGCGGCGATGCAGTTCGAGACGAGCAGCGGCGCGCTCGTGCTGTACGGCGGCTTCGACAACATCGGCCTGCCGATTCCCCGTTACGACTGCTGGCTGTGGTCCGGCGGCGGGTGGGTGCAGCGCCCGCTGTCGACGCTGCCGCCGGGACGCAAGCACTTCCCCACGATCTACGATGCATCGACCGAGCGACTGGTGCTCGTCGGCGGTGACCTGCTCGATGACACCTGGACGATGGCGCTGCCCGCCAACGCGGCGGTGACCGCGTATGGTGCCGGCTGTCCGGGCTCCTTCGGCAACCTCGCGCTGCGAGGCCGCGGCATACCGGCGACCGGCAATGCGTGGTTTGCCGTCCAGGTCAGCGCCGCGGTCCCGGGCGCCGTCGTCGCCGTCGGGCTGTCGACACTGCCGGCGAACGTGGCTCTGCCTGGCGGCTGCACCGCGTTGATCGATCAGCCGAACTACCTGCTCGGCATCGCCGACGGACGTGGCGCACGCGAGTTCGACCTGGCGATCCCACACGTCGTGTCGCTACGAGGCCTGCAGATACTGGCGCAGGCCGCGGCGCTCGACCCGGGCGGCTCGCTCGGCGGCGTGTTGACGTTGAGCCAGGGCCTGCAGATCGCGATCGATCGGTAGCGCCGGTGGCAACGAGCCCACGGTCGGCGATCGCGCGGAGTCTCGACCGGTTCGGTTACAAATCCCGTCATCGGGATTAGGAAGGGGCGCGCGCTGCGACTTCGCGCGCATGGTTCTCCCGATGACGACCCGGACCGGTGCGAGCCGATCCGGGTCGCCTTATTGCCGCGATGGCAGCGGTGAAGGGGCGGCGAGGTCTGCTATCCTCACCGGGCCGATGCGCCTCACCCTCCGCCGCCCCGACGATTGGCATCTGCATCTGCGCGATGGCACCGCGCTCGCCGCCGTGCTGCCGCACACCGCCGCGTGCTTCGCCCGCGCGCTGGTGATGCCGAACCTGAGGCCGCCGATCACGACGGTCGCCGAGGCCGGCTGTTACCGCGATCGCATCCTCGCCGCGCTGCCACCCGGCGCGGTGTTCGAGCCGCTGATGACGCTGTACCTGACCGACCGCACCCGGCCGGCCGAGATCGAAGCGGCGAAACGGAGCGGCTTCGTCCACGCCGCGAAGTACTACCCCGCCGGCGCCACGACGAATTCGGAGAACGGCGTCACCGCGCTGGCCAACATCAGGGCCGTGCTCGAGGCGATGCAGCGTCACGACCTGCCGCTGTGCGTACATGGCGAGGTGACCGACGGCGAGGTCGACGTGTTCGACCGCGAGCGCACCTTCCTCGAACGCGAGCTCGTGCCGTTGGTCCGCGACTTCCCCGGGCTGCGCGTCGTGGTCGAACACGTGACGACGGCGGAAGCGGTCGACTTCGTCCGTGCGGCCGGACCGCGCATCGCCGCCACGATCACGGCGCACCACCTGCTGTGGAACCGCGGTGAGATCTTCCGCGGCGGCATCCGGCCACACGCGTTCTGCCTGCCCGTCCTCAAGCGCGAACGGCACCGTCAGGCGCTGCTGGCCGCCGCGACCGGCGATTCGAAGCACTTCTTCCTCGGCACCGACTCCGCGCCGCATGCACGGGACCGCAAGCAGGCCGACTGCGGCTGCGCCGGCATCTACACCGCGCATGCCGCCATGGCGCTCTACGCCGAGGCCTTCGAACAGGTCGACCGACTCGATCGACTCGAGGCTTTCGCCAGCGAACGCGGACCCGACTTCTATGAGCTGCCACGCAATCCGGGGCAGATCACGCTCGCGCGAATCGAGACCCCGGTGCCCGCGACGTTCCCTTTCGGCGACGACGTGCTCGTGCCGATGAGAGCGGGCGAGACCACCCGATGGCAGGTCGCCGCACTTGAAACCTGAGCCCACGACCAAACGACCCGGCCGGCGCCTGACACGGCGCAAGAAGCTGCTGTTCGCCCTGGTGCCACTCATCGTCCTGATGGTGGTGGGCGAGATCCTCGCCCGCGGCTATCGCGCCAGGCAGGGCTACTCGCCGTTCATGTCGGGCAGCTACCGTGATCTGCGCATCGACCTGATCCGCCGCGGCTATCCGGCGGCGCACGATCCGCTGCTCGGCTACGTGCCGCGACCGGGCTTCGCCAGCGACGACAACCAATGGCATGCGATGGTCACGATCGACGAGCACTGCATCCGCCAGAACGGCGGCCCGCGGCCGACCGGCGACCGCGTCGTGCTCGCCGTCGGTGACTCCTTCACCTTCGGCGATGGCGTCGGCGATGGCGACACCTGGCCGGCCCGCCTCGAACACCGCCTCGGCAGGCCCGTGATCAACGCCGGGGTCTTCGGCTACGGCATGTCGCAGATCGTGTTGCGCGCCGAGCAACTGCTCGCGACGCTGCCGGTCGAACGGGTCGTGCTCAGCTTCATCCCCGACGACCTCAACCGCTGCGAGCTGAGCCGCCGCTTCACGCCGGTGCCGTGGTATTCGCTCGATGCTGCCGGCGAACTGGTGCTGCAAGGCGTCCCGGTGCCCGATACCGCGCACGACAACGCCATGGACTCGCAGTGGCTGCGCCGGGCCCTCGGCTACAGCGCCCTGATCGACATGGCCTTCTGGAACACGGTGCCGAACTGGTGGGTCTCCGAACGGCGCGAGGTGCGCGAACACCCGCGCGGCACCGGCACCGTGATCGGCAAGAAGCTCATGGAACGCCTGGCGCGGGCCTGCGATGCCCGCGGCGTGAAATGGATGGTCGTGCTGCAGGGCTACTGGCTGAAGCCCGGCGCCGTCGAGGTCCTGCAGCATGCCGCCGGCCTCGGCGCCGAGACCCTCGACCTGTCGGTCCGCTTCGCCGAACTGCACGCCAAGGACGACAGCCTGCGTCGTCGCTTCTTCCCGGGCCACATGTCGGCCGTCGGCAATGACTGGGTGGCCGGCGAGATCGCCGCGGCGCTCGAGCGCAAGCACTGACCGGCGCGGGCCCGCGGACGCGGAAATACCGGCCGGCTGCAACTTCCGCCCACGGTCGTCGGTATGCCTGATGTCAGGATGCCCGACCACGTCACCGTTGCCGAACCAATGACCGCGAATCGGGCGCCCCATGACCGAACCGACGCGACCGTGAGCCGATTGTTGCTCGACATGCAGCCCCGCCTGCGCGCCTTCCTCGGCAGCCTCGCGGCGGCAGATGTGGACGACCTGGTGCAGGAAACGCTGACGCGCGCCTGGCGATCGCGCACGCGACTCGACGCGGCGCGCGGCAGCGGCGAGGCCTGGCTGCTACGCATCGCCTTCCGCACCTTCCTCGATCATCGCCGGCGGTGCGCGCAGGTCATCGCCCAGCCGGCCGCGCCGGAAGACGAGCAGGCTGCGGTGCAACGCGACCCACACCAGCAGGCCGCCATCCGCGAGCACACGACGGCGCTGCTCGGTTCGCTGTCCCGTTGCGAACACGACATCCTGCTGCGCTTCCATCGCGACGGCGATTCCATCGAAGACATCGCTCGAGCGCTGCGGATGCCGCCCGGAACCGTCAAGTCCCACCTGCACCGCGCCCGCAACCGACTCTGGGCGATGGAACGGCAGCGAGGAGCAGACCGATGAAACAGACGACGACCGCGCGGTCGATGCCTGCGTTCGTGCACGAGCTGTTCGACCGCGGCCTCGACCCGTTGAGCGATCCACGCACCGAGCGCTGGCTGCTCGACGACCCTGAAGCGCTCGAGGCCTTCGCGGCGACGCGGCAGACGCTGCGCGCGTTGTCGGCGCCGGAGATGTTGCCCGTCGTACCGGCGGCGCCCGGCCAGATGCAGCGGTCACCGTGGCTCGTGACCGCCGCCGCCATGGCCGCCGCGGCTGTGGCCGTCCTGATCGGATGCCTGATCATGCGAGCCGACCCCGTGGCGACGACGGCGCCCCTTCCTCGAACCTCACTTCCCCGAACCTCACTTCCCCGAACCTCACTGCCCCGACCCGACTTCGCGACCCGCGGCGGTGTCGTCTACTGCCGGGTCGCCACCACCCGACGCGAGGGCACCCGTGCCACCCAGCGGGTGGAGGTGTTCCGCAGCCCGGGCGGCAGAACCCCGTACGGCAGCAACCCGCCCGGCCTCGATCGCCGCGACCGGAGCACGCTGTCGACCTACGTCCATCTGCCGGGACCGAGGACGCCATGGAGCGTCGCACAGGTCACCGAAGAGCGAGCCTTGCTGCCATGAACCACCGCTTCTTGACCGTTCTCTTGCTGCCGTTCGCCGCGCTCGCCGCCCAGGCCCAACCGGCGCCGGGTGTGGGCCGCAACGCCTTGCTCTACGACATCGGCGACCTCGCGCGTCAAGTCGATGCCGCCATGGCCCTGCCGGATGCCGACGCGGCGGCTCCGCCGTCACGACCCGCGACGAATCCACAGCCGATCGCCCGCCTGATCCGCGCCTTCGTCAGGCCGCCGCTGCAGCCCGAGGATGACATCCGGCCGATCGGCGATCGCTGGATCGTCGCGCTGTGCCGCCCCGAACAGCACGCCTGGATCCACCGCTTCCTGCACGCGGCACGCACCACGGCCGAGGCCAAGGCGCCGCAACGGCTCGTCACAATCGAGTGCACCTGCTTCACGATCCCGGAGATCCCGTTCCTGGCCGACATCCGCCCCGCGCTCACGAACCTCGGCGACAGGGAGAACACGACCGATCCCTCCACCGCAGATGGCACCGCAGATGGCACCGCGGAAGACACTGTCCACGTGACCAAGGTCCTGGCTCCGGGTGACGGCACGACCGCCTTCCTGAAGGCCCTGCGCGAGAACAGAGACGTGACATTCCTCGTCTCGCCCGCACTCACCCTGCAGCCGCTGACGGTCGGCCACGCGTCGTTGCTGAATCAGACCTCGTACGTCCGTGACTTCGACCTCCAGGTCACCAACAACGCGATCATCGCCGACCCGATCATCGATACCATTCAGGACGGCATCGTGCTCGAAGCCGCCGTGACCACGCTCGAGCACGGTCTGCTCGGGGTCTCCCTCGAGGCCCGGGTCGCCGAACTCAAGCGACCGATCGAGACCCAGGAAGTCGGGCTCGGTGCCGGCCAGAAGGTGACCTTGCAGCTGCCGCATCTGCATTCGACGCAGATCGAATCCGCGGTCGAGATGGTACCCGGCAACACCGTCGTGCTGGTACCGCCGCCGCTGGCCGGCAAGCGCATGCTGTTCGTCGTCAAGGTGACATCGAACTGACCCGGCGCGGCGAGCCGCTGCCAACGGCGGACTTTCGACCCGTCACTCGCCAGCGGCGAGCCAGGTCTCGATGGCGGCGAGCGTCTGCCGCGCGACCTCGAACAGGAGCCCGGACTCCAGCGGCGCGAAGTCGCCGCCTTCGACCTGACGGCCGAGGCTGGCCAACCGATTGGCGCTCGTGCTCGCGGCCGAACCCTTGAGGGCGTGGCCGTTCTCGCGCGTGCCCTCGCCACCGGCCTCGAGCTGCCGCAGCAGCTCCGGCGCGCTGGCCACGAACGACTGCGCGACCATGCGCAGGATCGCGGCCTTGCCGCCGACCCGCTGCAGCCCCTCGTCGACGTCGAACAACGGCAGCTCTGCCACCGGCTCCGCGGCAGCGACCGTCGCCACCGGCACACCACCCGGTTGGCCCCCGGTCGCCGCGCCGTCGTCGGACCCGCGGGCGAGCCCGAGCGCGACGCACGCGGCGCGCAGTTCGTCAGCCGAGAAGGGCTTGGCCAGGATGTGGTCGACGCCGGCCGCGCTCGCCGTGTCGCGCGCCGCCTCGGTCAGGTCCGCGGTGGCCAGCATGGCCGGCGTCGCGCACCCCGAATCGCGCAGGCGCTTGACCAGCTGGCAGCCGTCGAGCCCCGGCATGTGGTAGTCGACGACGATGACATCGAAGCCGCCACGCATGGCGCGGTCGAGCCCGTCCTGTGGGCTCACGGTCGTGGTGGCGGCGCAGCCGAGCAGATCGAGGATCGCCGCCGCCACGGTGCAGTTGGGTTCCTGGTCATCGATGACGAGCACCTCGAGGCCGGCGATGTCACCGCCAGCACGGGCCTGCGGCTCCCTCTCATCCTCCACCGCCACGGTCGTCGCGATCGCGTGCCGGGTCACGAAGCTCACCGTCGTGCCGCTCCCGAGCTGACTCGTCACCTCGACCTCGCCCCCCATCGCCTGGACGATGCGCCGCGAGATCGGCATGCCGAGGCCGGCGCCGCCGTGGCCGCGACGGAAGGTGTCCGCGGCCTGGAAGAACGGATCGAACACCCGCGCCAACGTCTCGGCGTTCATGCCGCAACCCGTGTCCGCCACCGACCAGTGCAGCGCGCAGCGATCGTCCTCGGGCTCGCCCGTGACCGCGATGTTCACGCCGCCCTCGGTCGTGAACTTGATCGCGTTGCCGGCGAAGTTGAGCAGCACCTCGCGCAGTCGCGTGGCGTCGATCATGAGGGCCGGCGGCAGCTCGCCGATCGAGGTCGACACGGTGAGCCCCTTGCGTCCGGCCTGCACCGCCAGCGTCTTCGCCACGTCGTCGGCCATCTCGGTCACATCGGTCCGCTGCAGGTCCAGCGGCATCTCGTCGCGCGTCAACCACGACAGATCGAGGAGCTGATTGACGAGGCTGAGCATGTGGGTGCCCGCCGACCGGATCGTCCCGACCCGCTCCAGGGTCGCGGCCTCGGAGGAGCGCGCGGCGATGATCTCCGTCATGCCGCAGATCGCGTGCAGCGGCGTGCGCAGCTCGTGACTCATGTGCGCGATGAAGGCCTGCTTGGCCTGCGAGGCGGCCTCGGCGCGTTCGAGTGCAGCCGCCAGCTCGCGTGTGCGCTCCTCCACGATCTGCTCGAGATCCTGGTTCATGGCGTACAGCTCGCGCGTCTTCGTCTCGACCATGCCCTCGAGCAAGGTGACGTGCTGCAGCAGGCGCTTCAGCTCGCGTTCGGACGAATCGGGTGCCTTCGGCGTCATCTGTCTCCTCCAGTTCGGCCGTCGCGACTCGCTAGCGACGAGCCGTCGGCGGCGTCAGCTGCCGCTCGGAGCCGGCAGCAGTCCGGTGCCGGCGAGCGCTTCGATCAGGTTCTCGTACGACACCGGCTTCTCCAGGTAGCCATCGACCTGGTTGTCGAAGGCCTCGGTCGCCCGGCTCGGATCGCTGTTGCCCGTGATCATCAACACGGTGGCCGCACCCTTGCCGCGCCGCAGTCCCATCGAATCCTCGGTGTCGCGCACATCCGTCAGCACCTGCATGCCGCTGAGGTCCGGCAAACCGAGGTCGATGCAGATCAGGTCGTAGCCCTCGCCCTGATCGACGGCGTTCTTGAACATGCGCAGACCGTCCTGCCCCGTCGACACATCATCGACGACACCGTAGGACTCCAGGATGCACCGCAGCAATGTGCGCGCGGTGATCTGATCGTCGATCACGAGCGATTTCATGCCGTGACCATCGGCACCGACAAGGCCACCCTGAACAGGGAAAACCCTACGTCGGTCCGGCCGCGACCGGCGGCCGCGCGGGCACAGTTCAGCGCGACAGGTCGAAGCCGACCGCCAGGTCGGGGTCGTTCGTCGGCTCGAGCTCGCGCACCACGGTGCGATGGGGATCGCCGGTGCCATCGCTGAGCGTGACGCGGTAGCGGCCCGGGCCGAACACCGGTGGGCGGAACTCGGTCTGCGGCAGCCGGATCGCGTAGACCAGCTCGCCGCGCTGATCCTCGACCACGAGAACCGGTTCATCACAGCCCGAAACAACTAGCCGCGGCAACCGCGCCATGGCCCGGCGCCCGTAATTGTCCATCTGCGCGACGGTCACCGGCCAGCCCTCGTACTGCGCGTCCACTCCCGGCACCGCGTAGCGCGGCCAGCATTCGAAACGGATCGTGCGCGCCGCGGTGTCGAAGACGACGAGGCCATGGCCCGGGTTGTGGTCGTGCAGGTCCAGCGGCTCCCGGCCGTGGCTGCCGCTCTCGTTGGTCGTGGCCAGCACCGTGACCTTGTTGTGGAAGCCATCGAAGTAGTCGCCCGTGACCTCGGGCATGCCCTCGACGTGGTTGAGGCCCGGCTCCGGCGGGCGCCACGACCGCGGGTAGAAGTTCGCCATCGCGGGGACGCAGAACGAGTAACCGGCGTCGCGCCAATCGTCGATGCCGTGATGCACGAGCGTGGCCAGGTGCTGGTCGCCGCAGATCATCGGCGCGAAGGCGCGGCGGATGGCGGCGAGCGCCTTGTTGCGCCCGGTCTGCGGCCAGCCGTTGCTGTCGAGGTCGGCGATCAGGAAGTCCTGCCGCCCGCCGTGATGGGTCGCGACGTTGGCGAAGACCGTCTGCGACAGCACCGCCTTCATCGCCACGCCGTCCCAGTCACGCGCCCAACGGTCGAGGAAGCGTAGCTGCCGTTCACCGAGCAGGACCGCGCCGGGGACGTCGGCCGTGGCGATGTCGAAGTCCGGATCGTTGATGTGATCGGGGCGGGGCCCGTGATGGTCTACCAGCCCGTTCGGGCCAGACTTGAACTTGCGGTCCTCGAGGATCGCGAAGTCGACCCGCCCGTAACGCAGGCTCGTGAAGTAGACGCCGATGTCCTGTTCGACCGGGGCCGGATCGACGGCGTCGGGCAGGTGACTGGTCTGCGTGCGCTCGACCATGCGCACCCAATCCGCCGGCATCACGTAACCGCCCTTGTTGTCGCGATCCGTCTTGCGGCCGCCGGCTCCCCACAGGTTGCCCTGGAAGACGTCGTGATCGTCCGGGATGACGATCGTCGGACGGTCGCGCGCGACCTCGCGGAAGGCCCAGCAGAACAGGTACCACTTGTAGAGGTAGTCGAGGCCGGCGTCGGCGCCGCGCGATGGCGGTGTCGGGCTGGCGCCTTCGTAGATCTGATCGCCGGCGAAGAACAGCAGGTCGGGGTCCTGCTGCTCGAGGTGCTGACACAGATCCGCGTGCGGAAACCACAGCGCGCTCGTGTTCCAGGGATAGCCGGCGCGGCCGAGTCCGTGCCTGACCTGGTGGACGCAGCTCAGCGCCGCGAGCCGCACTTCGGGCCGGTTCGGTTCGGGTCGGATCGCGCCGCCATAGACCTGGTCGTCGTAGCGCAGCCGATACGGCACGCGCGCATCGCCCTTCCAGTCCGCGATCTTGAACAGCGCCGTGTAATCCGGCGCCGCGAAGTGCGCCACCGCCGCCTGTTGCCAGCTGCCGTCGCGTTCGAAGTCGAGGCAGACCTGCCCGCCTTCGGCGCCACCGACCGGCAACATCACCGCCGACATCTTCAGCGTGCCGCGCGACAACGTATGGAACGCCGCCAGGATCGGGCCGAGACCGCGTTCGGGGTGATGCGCCAGCATGCGCCCTTCGGCATTCCAGTCGGCGAACCAGAACCGCACCCCTTCCTTGTCGTCACCGCCGTGGCTGACCAGCGCGAGGTTGCCGAGCAGGTCCTCGTTCGGCACGTCGTCGAGACCGACGCTGCCGAGCACCGTGCCGTCTTTGGCGACGGCCTTGCCCTCGAGCCGCGACCGGCGCCGCCCGACCGTGACCCCGAGCTCGATCCGGACATCGCGCAGCACGCCGGCCCCGCCCGGCAACGGCATCGATCGTTCACGGCGATCGGCGCGGGCCAGATGTTCGCGCACGAACAGCGTGCCGCTGCCGTCGACGCCGCACAGGTAGCCGCCGTCCGGTCCGGGCGCCGACTGCACGAGACACGCCGCGCGCGGATCGAGGTCGGCCGAGCCCGCGCCGACCAGGATCGCGGCGAACGCCGTGGCCGGTGTCGCGGTTGCGTCGGCGCCGGCATCCGCAGCGGCGCGTCCGGTCCACACCGTCGCGACCATGCCCCGTTTGAGCTGCTCGATCCGCCAGGTCGCGAGATGGAGCGTGCGCTCCGGCAGGTTGGCGCGAACGCACTCGACGCGGCCGTTGCGGAGTTCCCAATCCTGCAGGCGATTGGCCCAGTAGTCGGCGCCGATCCAGATCCGATCGGGTTGCCCCTGCCACGCGGAAGCGAACGACTGCGCGATCGTCTCCGCGGTGAACGCGAGCAGGGCGACGAGAGTGGCGAGCTGTGGATTCACCGCTGCATCGAACGGCGCGCAACTTCGCGGCGCAACGTCGGAGTGGCTATCGCGGGTGCCACGGTTCGGGACCGCCCTCCTTGGCGCGCAGGAAGCGGGCGTCGTGGCGGCGATACCAGGCGTGCAGCAAGGTCCGCATCTCGTCGACCCGGCCGGGCTCCGCGGCGGCGAGGTCGTTGCGCTCGCCGGGGTCTCTTCTGAGGTCGAAGAGGTGGACCCGGCCGTCCTCGAGCCGCTCGATCAGCTTGTAGTCTCCGACCCGGACGGCGGCACTGGGGAAGCCACCCTGGTTGCCGTAGTGCGGGTAGTGCCAGAACAACGGGCGCTCGGCGAAGTCGGCCGTGGCTGCGGCACCGGCGCCGCCGGCATCTTCGCCGTTCGCACCCCGCAGCAACGCGGCGAAGCTGCGGCCGTCGATCTCGTGCGCGACCGCCGGCACCCCGGCCAGTTCGAGCAGGGTCGGCATCGCGTCGATGCTGCTGATCGGCGACCGGCAGACCGATCCCGGTTCGGTCACACCCGGGACCCGCATCAGCCACGGCTCGCGGATGC
>JAGQRA010000031.1 GCA_020425885.1 Planctomycetota bacterium
CTCGATCGCTCGGGTCGGCGACCGCCCGAGCCGGTCACCGACAAGCCCGTCTTGATCGGTTGGCAACAGCTCGAGGTCGATCCGGCCGAGTTGGCAGACGGCCCGTACACCCTCGTCGTCGGCGCCATCGACCGCGCCGGGAACGAGTCGGCGACGCCGGCGGAATGCACGTTCGAGATCGCCCGCCCGGGCCCCAGCCTGCGTCCGGTGAGCCCACGCAGCCTGTCCTGGAGCCGCGGCAACACCTTCCGCATCAAGGTACATGCCACCGATTTCAACTCGGTCGCCGAGGTCAGCTGCACCTTGAAGACGAAGGACAGCGCGCCGAAGACGATCGCACTGGCGGTCGACGAACTCGACCGGTCGAACGGCACCGCTGCCGAATGGTCGGCGGAGCTGCAGCTCGCCAGGCAATGGTCGAAGCAGCAGGTGAGGCTCGAGTGCACGGCCCGCGATCGCTACGGCAACGTCGCCGACATGGAGCCACAGAGCGTGCTGTTGCCCGAGTTCGAAGTGCAGCTGGCGACTCGCCTGCAGCTCGAGCTGGCCGATTCGACCGTGGCGCTGACACCGATGCGGCTGCTCAACGGGGCGCCGCTCTATACCTTCGGCGGTCGCGCGGCGGCCGACGAGCAGGCGACGCTGCGCAAGTACGAGTTGCCGACCATCGAGTTGCCCAGCGCTCGCACCGGCACCAGGGTCGCTGACTTCTACCTCGACGAGACCGAGGTCACGATCGGACAGTACCTCGCGTTCGTCCAGGCCGACGATGGCTATCGCAACGCCCGCAACTGGTCACATTCCCGCCCCGACGACGCCCGACGTGCCGAGCTGCTGGCGCGACTGCCGACCCTCGCCGCCAACCTGCCCATCACCGACGTCGACTGGCACGAGGCCGATGCCTACGCCACCTGGACCGGCAGACAGCTGCCGACCCAGGTGCAATGGGAGTATGCCGTGCGCGGCGGCATCGCCTATCGACCGTTCTCGTGCGCCGACGCGGCCCCCGATGCGGCCGAACTGAACGTGTCGCACCTGGTCGCCGGCCAGGCCATGCCGATCGATCAGGGAATCGACCTGAGTCCGGAGGGCATCCGCAACCTCTGCAGCAACGTCTCCGAATGGTCGGCCTGGCCACCGGAAGGCGAGCGGCTGTACGCGGTCGGCGCGAGCTACCGCGACCAGGCCTACCTCTTCTCCAAGCGGGTGCCGCTGCGACCCGACACCAGGAAGCCCTACCTCGGCTTCCGCTGTGCCTGGAGCGCCGATTCGTACGGCGACCTCCTCGACGGCAAGCTCAGGCTTCGAATCAAAACGGACGAACGATGAACTCCAGTGACACGACAACGCCATCCATGACGCCCTTCCGCCTGCCGTCGGCACTGGCCTTGCTGGCAGCACTTGCCATCGCGACCCTGACGTCCGGTTGCGTCAGCCACGCCGCGATGACCCAACGGCTGCCGTTCCACCTCGCCGTCATGGCGCCGACGACGAAGGCCGGGAGCCGAGCAACGGTCGATGAGTCGCAGGGCAACCCGACCGCCCTCCAGCTTCGATTCGACGACGACGCATTGGCCGCCAGGCTGTGTCACGAACTCGAGCTCCGCTTCCACAAGGTCTCGCTGCTGGGCGCGGTGACCGATCAGGCCGAGAACCTGCAGGCGGCCCGACAGGTCGGGGCCGACCTGATCCTGGATGCGCGGCTCGGCTACGACCCGAGCATCCACACCGCCCTGAACGATCGGTTCTGGCTCAACCTGCCGCTGTTCGCGCTCGGCGGTCCATTCTGCTGGTTCGTCAACGACCGCAGCTACTACTTCAGCTCGCAGCTCGAGGGTCGCCTGTACGACGTCACGATCGCGGCGAGCAGGACCAAGATCCTCGACGAGTCATCGCTGTTGCTGCGAACGGTCAGCGACAGCACCGAGGCGTCGCTGGACTTCCTCGACCGCGCGGACGGCGTCGGAGCCTATCTGTTGTCGATCGTGGTGCCGGCCGGCCTGATCGGGTCGGAGTCCGACAGCGCCGCGCTCGAACTCAGCGCCGCCGTGACCGATCAGCTCTGTCAGGCCATCGCGCAGACGCTGCAGAGTCGCGCCATCGACGTCATCGGCTCCGGGACGCTGGTCAAGTTCGAGCCCCGCAATGTCCGGGTGATCCGTGAAGGCAAACGGAAGCTCCTCGTCGGCGAGGTCGTGCTCGAACTCGGCAGCGTCGCCGACGACCTCGGCACGCTGCGCTATCGCTGCGACAATGGCGAGTTCCATGACGCGAGCTGGGGAACGGAGGTGGTCGAGCCGCCGCAGCTCGGGCGCCCCGGCAGCAAGACCTATCCCTTCCGGATCCCGATCGACAGCCCGACGGCGGAGCTGGTGCAGATCGAGGTCGAGCAATTGGACACCTGGGCGAGCAAGCGCACCTTCACCTACTCGCTCGCGGCGACGGACGCCGGACGCTAGCCCTGATCGCCGACCGGGCCTCAGGCGCGGAGACCTGCCACGACGACTCGGTTGCCGTCAGCGGCTGCGACCGAATCGCACGGTCAGATTGCTGCTGCCCGAGTTGGCGGTCACGATGTCGGTGTCGCCGTCACCGTCGAGGTCCGACGCCGCGATCGCGACCGGCTGCAGATGCGCGAGCAGTGGCGACCGCGCCGCGAAGGTCAGCGGGGCGCGCTGCACGAATGCCCAGACGAGTTCATTGGCCGGGTCGATGCAGAGGATGTCGACGCTGCCATCGTCGTCCAGGTCCGACCTGCCATCGTCGTCCAGATCGGCAATGGCGACGCCGATCGGACTGCTGCCGCCGGAACCGATGACCGATCCGACGGCGGCACCGGTGCCATCCCGGAAGAACAACGAGATGCTGTCGCTGTCGAAGTTGGTGCAGGCGAGATCCGGCCGGCCCGTGCCGTCCAGATCGCCGGCAACCACGAAGCGAGGGCCGCTCTGGGTCGGCAGCGGCTGGGTCGCCGCGAAGACGCGGGGCTCGGTCTGCAGGAACAGGGTCAGGTCGTTCGACTGCCGGGTCGGCGTC
>JAGQRA010000245.1 GCA_020425885.1 Planctomycetota bacterium
CACGTTGGCAGCATATGGCTATTCACTCGTCGCGACTTTCGCCCCCGGCTTCCTGCCCGCAGGCACAATCAACGTCTATTACGAGGCCGCTGCAGTTATCGTTACGCTGATCCTGCTCGGCCGGCTGCTCGAAGCCCGCGCCAAGGGGCGCACTTCGGAAGCGATCAAGCGGCTGGTCGGCCTTCAGGCCAAGACCGCGCGTGTCCGCCGCGACGGCAAGACGGTCGATCTGCCGATCGATTCGGTGCTGTCCGGTGACATCGTGGAGGTCCGCCCCGGCGACCGTATCCCGGTCGACGGCGAGGTCATCGAAGGCGAAAGCTATGTCGACGAATCCATGATCACCGGCGAGCCGATCCCGGTGTCCAAGACGAGCGGCAGCGAGGTCGTGGCCGGAACCGTGAATCAGAAGGGCGCCTTCGCGATCCGCGCAACGGCGGTCGGCGGCAACACGGTGCTGTCGCAGATCATCCGCATGGTCGAGGAAGCACAAGGCTCGAAGCTGCCGATCCAGGCGCTGGTCGACAAGGTGACGATGTATTTCGTGCCGGCCGTCTTCGCCGTCGCCGCGCTTACCTTCGCGACCTGGATGTGGTTCGGTCCGTCGCCCGCGCTCACCTTCGCGCTGGTCAACGCCGTCGCCGTGCTGATCATCGCCTGCCCCTGCGCCATGGGCTTGGCGACGCCGACCTCGATCATGGTGGGCACCGGCCGGGGAGCGGAGCTGGGCGTGCTGTTCCGCAAGGGTGAAGCGTTGCAACTGCTGAAGGATGCCAAGGTGGTGGCCGTCGATAAGACTGGCACACTGACCGAAGGCAAGCCCGCTCTGACCGACCTCGAACTGGCCGCCGGCTTCGACCGGACGACGGTGCTGGGCATGGTCGCGGCCGTTGAAGCCAAGTCGGAGCACCCGATTGCCCGTGCGATCGTGGATGCGGCCGAGGCGGAAGGCATCGCACTGCCCGCCGTGTCGGACTTCGCATCGGTGACTGGCTTCGGCGTGAAGGCCGCGGTTGACGGCAAGCGAGTTGAGATCGGCGCCGACCGTTATATGGTCGAGCTTGGTCATGACGTGTCGGGCTTCGCCAAGGTTGCCGAACGTCTCGGCAACGAAGGCAAGTCACCGCTCTATGCCGCGATCGACGGCAAGCTGGCGACGATCATCGCCGTGGCCGACCCGATCAAGGAAACGACGCCGGCGGCTATCAAGGCGTTGCATGACCTAGGCCTGAAGGTCGCAATGATCACCGGCGACAACAAGCGCACCGCCAAGGCCATCGCGGCTCGCCTGGGCATCGACGAGGTGGTGGCAGAGGTGCTGCCGGACGGCAAGGTCGACTCGATCCGTCGGCTCAAGGCCGAGCATGGCAAGGTCGCCTTCGTCGGCGACGGCATCAACGACGCGCCGGCGCTGGCCGAGGCGGATGTGGGTCTCGCCATCGGCACCGGCACGGACATCGCCATCGAGGCGGCGGATGTGGTGCTGATGTCGGGCAGCCTGACTGGGGTGCCGAACGCCATCGCGCTGTCCAAGGCGACGATCGGCAATATCCGGCAGAACCTGTTCTG
>JAGQRA010000246.1 GCA_020425885.1 Planctomycetota bacterium
GTGGCCGGCGTCGCCGACGAGCCAGGCGCGGCCGCGGCCGAAGCGCTCGGCGAGCCGGCTCTCGAACCGCACCTCCATGCGCCATTGGATGCCCTGGATGCGCCCCTCGAACCACGGGGCGCGTTCGGCAAGCAACGCGCGCAGGTAGTCCTCGGTCAGCTCCGGGAACTGCCGATCCGCGACCTGGACGAGCGACACGTCCTTCTCGCGCGAGTCGTGGTCGGGATGGTCGAGCGGTCGCTGGAAGCTCCAGCGGCACCTGCCGTCGGGCAGCGGCCAGCAGACGTTCGTCGTCTGCTCGTCGAGGATCAGCCGCATCTCGTCGCCGAGATCGGCGTCGGTGCGGAACTCGAACACCGCGAACTCGCTGCGGGCGCCGACGCTCGGGAAGTCGATGTCGAGCCGCCGGCGCACGACCGAAGAGTTACCGTCGGCACCGACGACGAACGGATAGCAGTGCCGCGTGGTCTTGGCCACGACCCATTCCGAGTGCTGCACCGAGTAGCCGAGCGTGTCCAGCGCCATCCTGTCGATGGCGACATCGACACCGCGGTCGACGAGCTCCAGATCCGCCGCCGCGTGCGACCACTGGACCTTGACGCCACGCCGGGCCAACGCCCGTTCGAGGGTGCGTTCGAGCAGGCTCTGCGGCAGCACCGCCAGGAACGAGTGATCCTCGGCCAGATCGGAGATCCGCAGCTCGGCGCGGCGCCGCTCGCGATCGTAGAGGCCGACCTTGCGGATGCGCAGCGACTGTTCGAGCACGTCGGGGAGCAGGTTGGCCTCCTCGAGCAAGCGCAACTCCTCGGCGTGCAACGCCAGCGCATAGCTCCGGGTGCCGGCGTGTGGCGCCCGATCGACGATTTGCACCCGCAGGCCACGATCGCTGAGAGTCAACGCGGTGAACAGTCCGACCGGACCGGCACCGACGACCAGAACATCAGGATTCTTGCCGGAGAACACGGTGACCTCCAAAGGGATGAAGTCGCGCCCTGGGCCGGAACGCGCGCGCGCCCGCACCGGACGTGTCGGTCGCGATTGTACGACGCGCCGATGCCCCCCCCGAGCATCGAGGGGTGGGCCGTTGGCGGCAGCGTGCACGGCACTTCGACCCACGCCAGCACTGCCCAATGGGCAAGGATCGCGTCGCGGCAACCGCGCATTGCATCGCCGTACTGCGTCGATCGGCGAATGGGGCCGCCCGCCGACCCGACTACGATTCGGGGTCGCGGCGACGCTTGCCGTGATCGTCGGCGGCGCGCCGTGCATCGGAGGTTCGCATGGTTGCTCCCTACATCGGCATGTTCCTCGGTCTGATCCTGGGTCTCGTCATGGCCGGCCCGGCCGGCGCAGTCGTCGGCGTCGTGCTCGGCATGCCGCTCGGCATGTTGGTTTCCGGCGTGACCGACGCGCGCCGCGAGATTCCGCAGGGAACCGAGGTGATGCGCGAGCAGCAGGCCATGCTCTGCGTGCCGAAGGGCCAGGTCGCCGACGTCACGTTCCTCCGGGACGCGCGGCGCGGCCACTGGCTCGACGTCGAACGCTGCACGCTGTGCCGGCCCGAAGACGAGGTCACGTGCGCCAAGCGCTGCCTGCTGCTGATCCGCGACGCGCTGCCGCACCGACGGCACACCGTCGAGCAGCATTGAGGCTGGAGTACCGAACCCGCTTCGGTTCTCCAGAGTCTGGAGAAACGTAGCGGGTTCGGTACTCCAGAAGCCCGGCTCGGGCCACCCGGTCCCGCGGTAGTCTGCGGGCGTGCGCTACGACCGACGGATCCACACCGCGCGCGGGACCGACGAGTTCGTCTTCCACCAGCTCGTCCCCTATCTCGGCAGCAAGCGGCACCTGCTCGAGGTGATCGCCGCGGCGATCGCGGCCACCGGTATCGCACCGCAGCGGGCGACCTTCTTCGACGCGTTCGCCGGCAGCGGCGTCGTCGCGCGCTTCGCCAAACGGCTCGGCTTCGGCGTCATCGCCAACGACTGGGAGCCGTACGCGCGGGTGCTGAACACTGCGGCCATCGCCTGCGATGCGCCTCCCGCCTGCGCCCGGCTCGACGGCTACGAGAGCGCCATCGCAGGGCTGAACGCGCTCTGCGGTCACGACGGCTGGATCAGCGAGCACCTGTGCCCCGCCGATGACGCGACCGCGGACCCCACCCGCGAACGCATGTTCTACCGGCGCGCGACCGGCCGCCGCATCGACGCGATCCGCGACCGCATCGCCGAATGGCACGACGCCGGTCTGATCGACGACGCCGAGAGCTGCTGCCTGCTCGCACCGCTGCTCTATCAGGCCTGCTGGCTGTCGAACACGAGCGGCGTGTTCAAGGGCTTCCACCACGGCTGGGGCGGGCGCAACGGCACGGCGCTGCATCGCATCCTCGCCGACCTGCACCTCACGCCGGCGTGCTTCCTCGACAACGGCCGGCGACACCGGGTCACCGCCGCGGACGTCCTCGAGTCGGGTTGCCCGCCGAGCGACATCGCCTACCTCGACCCGCCCTACAACCAGCATCCGTATGCGAGCAACTACCACGTGCTCAACTCGATCGTGCTGTGGGACAAGCCGGCGTTGCCGGCGCCGACCATCCGCGGCCACAAGGCCGCCATCCGGACCGACTGGCGACGCCGCCGGAGCCCGTTCAATCATCGCGGTGAGGCGCTCGACGCCTACTCGCGATTGCTCGATCGCCTCGACGCCCGGGTCGTGCTGACGAGCTACAGCACCGACGGCACGATCGCGACCGCGGATCTGGTCGCGGCAGCCGCCCGCCGCGGCGCGCTGTCGGTGTTCTGCCGGCCATACAAGCGCTACCGGACGAGCCCGACGCGGCCCTCACCGCGGCCGCTGACGACCGAGTTCGTGCTCGCCTGCGACACCCGGCGATCGGGCCGCGACGACGATGTCGAGCGGATGCTGCGCGCGATCGAGGCCAGCAGCGCTGCGGTCTCGGCGTGACCCGTGCGGCCCGGATCGCGGCTACTTCGGGTTCTGCGACGCCGCCGCTTTCGGCTTCTTCGGCGCCGGCAGGAAGTGCACCCCGTTCTCGCTGCGCGTCGAGTCGAGCGCGAAGGCGTCGCGGTTCTGCAGGAAGTCCATCACGTACTTCGACTGGATCGCGAAGTTGAGGCCCTGGAACCCCTGGTAGCCCGAGCTGTTGACGCCGACGACCTCACCGCGCAGGTTGAACAGCGGGCCGCCCGAGTTGCCGGGGTTGATCGGCACCGTGATCTGGAAGTGGCAGCGGCCTTGGAAGGTGCGGTTCTTGACGCTGATGATGCCGCTGCTGACGGTGCGGTCGAGGCCGATCGGCGCGCCGATGGCATAGACCGTGTCGCCGACGTTCATCGCGTTGCTGTCGCCGAGGAACACGGTCTTCAACTCGAGGTCCTTCGGCGGCTCGACCTTGACCAGCGCCAGGTCCATCGCCGGATTGACCGCATCGACGCGACACTTCTTGATCGTGCGCGGCTCGTAGCCGTTCGGCCCCATGTGGAACACGACGACGTCGACCTCGACCTCGCGTTCGACGACGTGGAAGTTGGTCACGACCCAGCCGTCCGCGTGCGTCACGAAGCCCGAACCGAGGCCGCCGGCGGTCTCGATCTTGACCACCGCCTCGCCGTAGAGCTTGCTGCCCTCGGCCACCGAGCGCTCGGGCAATTCGGCGCGGGCGAACAGCGTCTCGCGCATGACGTGACCGGTCGAGCGACCGTCGACGCCCTCGCGACGGATGACGGCAGCGACGGGGACCTTGAGGACGTCGAAGCCGACGTCGAGGAAGATCGTCTGCTCGGTCTCGCGCACCACTCGACCCTGCACCTTGTAGCCGCTGCCGAGATCGAGCCGCTCGACGGTCGTGCTGATCGTCGTGCCGATCGACGTGCCGGACGGAACGGGGGCTGATGGCGCGGGCGTCGTCGGCGTCGGATCCTGGCAGGCGAACAGCAGCGTCAGTGTGGCGAGCAACATCGTCATGAACATAGGTGCTGCCGTCGTCGTTCGCCAATCCCGGCGCCTGCTGCCGATCGTGGCAGTGTGCTTGCCAACGCGGCCCGGGCCAGTGGCGTGATGCAGGAATCTGCTGCATCCACCTGCACCACACCACTAGATTGCGCCCAGATGAACGTCACGCCACCGCTGCTCCTGCTCACGCTCACCGCCGTCCTCGCCGCCCAGCAGGCGCCGCCTATCGCCGTCGAACTGCGCGCCCGCTTCGGCTTCGAAGGGCCGACCATCACCAAGATCGGCGACGGCCTGGGCGAGCTGCAGGTCGCCGATATCGATGGCGACGGCCGCGTCGAGGTGATCGTCGCCGATCCCCGCCGCGCCCGACTCGTCGCCGTGCGCATCACCGAGAGCGGCGAGACCTCGACCGAGGGCATCTCGACCCAGGGTCAGATCGGCGGCTACATCTGGGGCGATGTCGATGGCGACGGGCGCAGCGACCTCTTGATGACGACCGCACGCGGCCGCCTGCAGCTGCATCGCACCGCGACCGGCAAGACCGAGGAGCTGCTCGATCTCGGCCTCGGCGGCCGCGGCGTCGGCATGTTCAGCGGCGATCTCGACGGCGACGGCAAGGCCGATCTCGTCGCGGTCAGCCGCGAGGGCTTGCGCTGGGTGACGAAGCTCTGCGATGGCCCGGTGCTGTCGCGCATCGAACCGACCGAGGAGAACAGCCACAGCTTCGACGTCTTCGACTTCGACGGCGACGGTCACCTCGACATGCTCTACGTCGTGCCGACGCCGACCATGAACCTGCGCCTGCGGCGCGGCCACGGCGACGGCAGCTTCGGCCCCTGGCGGATCGCGAGCATCGAGTCGCTGCATCACGTGTTCGCGGCCAGGTTGCCCGACGGCTCGGCCGGCATGGGCACGATCGAGGGCAGCAATCGCCGCGTCACCTTGCAGAAGTTCGCCGACACCGGCGGCCAGGCACCGCTCGAATGGTGGTCGCTGCCCGAGAACAGCGGCAACAAGGGGCTGCCCTTCGCGATCGGCGACCTCGACGGCGACGGCGACGACGATCTCGTCCTGGCGCAGGGCGAACGGGCCCAGCTGCTGTTCTTCGAATGGGTCGATGGCACCTTCGCGATGCGGACCCTGCCGTCGCTGGCTGGCGTGACGTCGCTCGACCTCGGCGACCTCGACGGCGACGGCAAGCTCGATCTGCTGCTCGCCAGCCCGGAAGAGGACACGTTGGCCTGGAAGTCGGGCGCGCTGCCGCTCGACGCTTTCCCCGTCCAGCTCGCCTGCACCGACAAGCCGGTGGCGGCCGTCATCGACTCCGACGGCGGCGCCATCGTGCTGGCGCGCACCGATCGTCGCCAGGGCCATCTCGATCGCGTGGTGGTCGGAACCGAACCCGTGCAACTCGTCGACCTCGGCCGCCTGCCGGCGGACCCTGCCCGATTGCTGCTCGCCGATGTCGGCGACGCGGCCGGCCTCGAGGTCGCCTTCGTCGTGCCCGGCGAAGGCCTGCGCATCATCACCCTCACCGGCGAGAACCGGGTCGACAAGGACAAGGGTGCCGCCGGCTTCACCAAGAAGATGGACGATGGCGCGCTGCTGCTGTGCGAGCACGACGGCAAGCCGGCGCTGATGGCCGTCCGCGATCGCTTCGTGCGTCGTTTCCGCGTCGACGACAAGGGACAGCTCCGCGTCCTGGCCCAGGACAACGGCCCCGCCGGCATCGACGAGCTGAGCCTCGCCGCCGAGCTGCACGACGGCAGCCGCATCTACCTCGACAACAAGGCCAACAAGCTGATCCGACTCGACGCGGGCGGCACGCCGACCTCGCTCGACCTGCCGCCGCTGCCGTTCACCCACGTCGCCGCCCACGGCGACGCCGCCCTGCTGCTCGGTCCGCGCGGCGTGCTGCGCGTTCCGTTCGGCCCCGGTCCGTCGCTGCGGCAGGTCGCAGCGCACGAGCCGCCCACGACCCGCACCTACTACTGGCAAGGTCAGGCCGGCGACTTCGACCACGACGGCATCGGCGACCTCGCCATGATCGACGGCAAACTGCCCGGCATCCAGGTGCTGGCCGGCGCCGCTGACGGCCTCGAACGCGCCCTGGCGATGCCGGTCTTCGAGGCGCCCCCGAGCGATCAATCCAATCAGGAACCGCGGGCCATGCAGGTCGGCGACCTCGACGGCGACGGCCGCGCCGACATCGTGCTGCTCGCGTTCGACCGCATCCTGATCTACCTGCAGGAGAAGTGAACCCGGGCCGGCGACAGCTACGATCGACGGGCCGGCCACCTGACGCCCGCCGGCTTCCACGGCCCAGACTCCAATGATCGCAACGCGCATCCCGCACCTCCTTCTCCTCACCACCTCTCTCGTCGCCCAATCGGCCGGCGACAACCGGTTCGTTCCGGCCGATGCCCAACTCGTCGTCCGCATCGCCTCGCCGGCGAAGTGGCACGAGCAGTTCGCCGATACCAAGGTCGCCCAGGTTCTCGGCAGCCAGGCGCTGGCACCGATGCTCGGTCAGCTGCAGCGCGGCATCGATCAACGGATCGAGGCGATCAGGTCCTCCGGCAAGATCGACGCCGACCTGATCGAGGGCTTTCTGAAGGACTACAAGGGCGACATCGTCCTCGCCCTGCAGCTCGATTTCGAAGACATGGCGGCGGCCATCGAAGACGGGCGACCGCCGGCCATGGGCCTCAGTCTGACGTTGACCCCCGACGGCGCCTACGACCTCGGGCGACTGGCGACGGCGCTCTGCGATCTGGCCGAAGACGAAGGCGGCGATCAGCTGCGCGACGTCACGGTCGGCGAGCACACCCTGCGCTGCGTCGCCGGCGAGGACAGCACGGTGGCGCTGCCCAAGATGATCGACGACCAGTTCGTGATGATCATCTGCGCCGACATGGAGCGCGAGGCGGCACCGTTCCTGGCCAAGGACAACCGCCACCAGGCGACCGGCGCCGGCAAGGCGTTCCACGCCCACATCGAGGCCAAGCAGGCGATCGGAGCCCTGTTCGATGTCGTGCAGCGGAAGATGGAGAGCGACATCCATGCGCCGCCCATCGACATGATCCAGGTCCTGACCGACCTCGGCTTCGGCTGCCTGCGATCGTTCGACTTCTCGGTCACGGCCGAGGACCGACACGCGGTCATCGAGACCGATCTGCACTGCGATGCCGAGGATCGAGGACTCTTCGCCTCGTTCATGCGGGACCAGGGCACGCCCAGACTGCTGCGCTACGTGCCGCCCGCGGCCGAGTCGTTCGCCTGCCAGGCCTTCGATGTCGGCGCCATCATCGACACCATCGAGAAGGTCTGGGGGTCGTTCGAAGGCGTCGCTCCCTTCACCTTCGACGAGGCCCTGGAGATGTTCGCCGAGAAGGCCAAGGTGCGCCTGCGCCAGGATCTGATCGATCACCTCGGCACCGACATGCTCTACCTCGAGAACCCGGACCAGGACGAGCTCGAAGCCGCGGCCGACGGTGAAGGCACGATGCTGGCGGGTGTCTGCCTCGGACTGGCGCTGCGCAACGGCGCCGCCTTCGGCGAGTCGCTCGAGAAGGCGCTGCGGTCGAACGGGCTGCACGCCGCCCGCAAGAGCGAGGAGTATCAAGGCGTGACGATCTACCGGCTGCGCGTCGGCCCGATCGAGATCGAGTACGCGGTGACCCCTGACCTGCTGCTGCTCGCGCCCGGCTCCTCCGACTCCGCCGGCCGTCAGCTGCGCGCCGTGCTCGATGCCCGCGCCGATCCGGAAGCCGGCCTGCCGGCAAACGTGACCAGGCACACCGAGGACAGCGCACCCGGGTGGAACGGCCTCGGCGTCACCAACATCGCGCGGACACTGAGCTCGATGGAAGGCGCCATGAACCAGCTGCCGCCGGGAGGGCCACCCGGGCTGGAGATGGTCTTCTCGCTGCTCGGGACGATCGGCAAGGAGATGGCCCAGGTCGGCCTCGACAGCTCGATCCAGCTCACCTGGTCGTCCGCGACCCGGATGCGGACGCGGACCAGGCTCTGATCCGGAAATCGGAAAAACCCGCGTGCGCTGCGCGCGGGCCGGTCCTTGTGAGGTGAGGCAACCGTTCCCCCCTGCCACGGCTTGCCCCGAGGACCGCTCGAGAAATGCTTCCGAATACCGCCCTGACGCTTCTCATCCCTTTGCTGGCGATCACCTGCGCCAACGCGCAGGGGCCCGACCACCTCGTCGGCCTGACCCGCAACACGCCGTCGCTGCAGCACCGCGACCACTGGAACTGCGCGTTGCTCAACTCCTGCCCGGTACCGCTGCCGTCCCCGGGGGCGCTGTCGGTCGCGGCGGGAGGCACCGGCTGGGATCCGGTCCGCAGCGGAGCCTGGGTCACCGACGGCACGATGCTGACGCACGTCGATGACGCCTGCAACGTCAACTGCCCGCCGATGCCGATCGCCGGCCTGGGCGGCAACGTGTTCGCCACCGGACTCGACGTCGTCGAGAGCCTGAACCAGATCCTGATCATCGACAGCTCGGGTCGCCTGCACACGCTGACCAACACCTGCCCGCCGAACACGATCGGCGTCTGCAACACCGGCCTGGTCAACCCGGGCGTCGTCTGGATGACGTCGGGGCTCGCATCGGACGAAGGCCACCGCCTCGTCTTCATCGCCGTGACCGACTTCAACACCGGCGCCAATCAGATCGCCGTCATGCGGCTCGGTAATCCGTGCCAACAGATCTGCATGCTGCCCGTGCAACCGCCACCATGCGCGGTCGTGTTCCGCTCGATCACCGGACTCGCGTGCGACTGGGGCCGGCAGGTCCTCTACGCCACCGACGGCCGCAGCACGATCGCGATGCGCTACTCGGTGGCATCGATCTGCCCCACGATCGTCACCACGAATTGCTGCACGCCGCCGGTCGTCGCCGTCGACCCGTTGGTCGGCCTGGCCGTCCGACCGGGCAAGGCGACCTCGCACGGACAACCCTGCGGCAACGGCTCGTGCCCATCGTGTCCGATGGCCCATTCGCTGGCGAACGACCCCAACCTCGGCAACGCATCGTTCGCGCTGCGGCTCGACCAGGCACCGACCGGCAGCCTCGCCTGGTGCCTGATCGGCGCCCAGCCGTGCACGGCACCGGGGCTCCTCGTGCCGCCGCTGTGCGGCCCGATCTTCACCCAACCGTTGCTCGGCACGCTCGGCCCCAACCCGACGATCGGCCTCGGCGGCTGCACCGGCTCGACGACCTTCGGCTTCCCGCTGCCACCGTGGCCGGCGCTCGCGGGCTGGACGCTGAGTTCGCAGTGCATCGCGCTGTGCACGACCACGACCGGCATCGGCACGGCCGTCAGCAACTGCCTGAGCTTCACCTTGCAGGGCAACTGACGGCCGACTGACGCGGTGGCCACGGCGAGGTGGTGCTACCCTGCCCGGTGATGCACAACAGCACTCTGTTTCGACGCGCCCCCCTCGCCCTCCTCCTGCTCGCGACGCTCGGCTGTCGCAGCGCGACGCAGCCGTTCGAAGAACCGCGGATCGCGGCCCGACAACCCGAACGGAAGCTGCCCAACATCGTGGTCGCGCTGTTCGACGACCTCGGCTACGGCCAACCTCGACCCTACGCCCCGTCGTCCGAGTTCCGCCTGCCGCAGCTCGAGCGCCTGGCCGCCGACGGCATGACATTCACCGACGCCCACGCCGCCGCCGCGGTCTGCACGCCGACGCGCTACGGGCTGCTGACCGGACGCCATCCGTGTCGCATCGGGCAGTTCGGCGTGCTGACGACGTGGTCGCCACCGCTGATCCCGAAGCAGCGCACGACCGTGGCCAGCCTGCTGCGAGGCGCGGGCTACCACACCGCCTGCATCGGCAAGTGGCACCTCGGCCTGAACTGGGACCACGGCAGGCCCGGGACGCAGCGCAGCGTGCCTGTCGGCGAGCACTTCACGGACGGACCGAACGCCGTCGGCTTCGACTACTTCTACGGCTTCACGCACGCGCGCAACATCGCCACCGTCCTCGAGCAGGACCGCGTCGTCGCCCATGTCGACCCGGTCGACAACCAGCCGCTCATGATCGCCAAGGCGGTCGACTACATCGGGCAGCGCGCCGCCGGCGAACGGCCCTTCCTGCTCTACTTCGCCATGTGTCCGCCGCACACGCCGGTGGTCCCGGCCGCCGATTACGTCGGCAGGAGCGGCGCCGTGGACCTCGTCGGCAAGGACCCGAAGTACGGCGACTGGATGATGCAGGGCGACGACATGCTGGGCCAGTTGCTCGCAGCGCTCGAACGCGCTGGCATCGCCGACGACACGCTGGTCATCGCCGCCAGCGACAACGGCGCCGAGCATCGCGCCTACCCCCCGCTGCGCGGCAGCAAGCGCAGCATCTACGAAGGCGGGCACCGGGTGCCGTTCGTCGCCCGCTGGCCGGGACGCATCGCGGCGGGCTCGACCTGCGACCACACCGCCTGCCTCGACGACCTGATCGCGACCTGCGCCGAGGTGATCGGCACCGAGCTGCCGGCCGACGCGGGTGAAGACAGCACGAGCCTGCTGCCGGCGCTGCTCGGTGACGGCGAGGCCCGCCCCCGGCCCGACACCGTTCATCAGTCGATGCAGGGCGACCTCGCGCTGCGGCACGGGCGCTGGAAGCTGATCTTCCATCGCGACGGCCGCCGCGAGCTGTTCGATCTCGACGCCGACCTCGGTGAGACCTCGGACCTGAGTCTTCGCCATGCCGACGTGGTCGCCAACCTCACGCAACGCATGCAGACGCTGATCGACCGCGGCCGCAGCAGCCCCGGGCCGGCGGTGCAGAACGACTTCGAGCTGACCTTGCCGGGAAGCCGAGGTAGCAGTACCCGGGGCGCGCCAGGTCGCGGGCGATGAGGTATCATTGCACCCGTGTCCCGACACCTCCCGACAACGCTGGCTACCAGCATGCTCCTGGTCGGCTGCCACGGTGGAAAGAGCCCGACGCCGGCGCCGCCGCCGACCACGCTCGTGGTCCAGACGCAGCAACCCGCCCCAGGCAGCACGACCGACGTCGACGCCAACGTGGCGGTGGTGTTCGAGTCAGAACCTGATCCGACGACGCTGGCCAAGGAAGCCCTGATCGTCAGCGATGGCAGCGGGCCGTTGTCCGGCACCCTGCGCTACGATTCGAAGACGAGGACCTGGGCCTGGATCGCCGACGGGCAACTGCCGCGTGGCGCCCTGATCCACGTCGAGATCGCCGACAGCGTGCGCGGCGCGCTCGGCGTCCCGTTGTCGGGCCGCTACTCGTGGAGCTTCAGGGTTCGCGCCGGCGCCCCGCTGCCACCACAATCGATCGCGAACGGCATCACCACCGACACCGGCGGCGGCAACCGGAGCGTATTCACCGGCCTGTTCCCCGATGGCCGATCCCTGATCGCGGCGGAGACGTGGGCGTGGACCCTCGACGCCGGCGGTCCCGGCCCGGCCGAGTCGGTGCCGGACGGCCGCGTCCGCGGGCTGCACCTCGATGCGACGGGCACCGCGGCTGCGTTGACGGTAGGCCCGGCGAGCTCACTGCTGCCGATCCACGTCAGCCATCGCGATTCGAGCGGCAGCTGGTCGCCGACGGAACCGATCGCGAACACCCCGAACGGTTCGCTGGTCGGCACCACCCTGATGGGCAACGAGGTCGGCGACCTGCTGCTGCGCACCCACACGAGCCTGTTCGCGCAGGGCCTCGAGCAGAGCAACCTCTACTGGTCGGCCGCCGCGGCTCCCGATCACTGGCGGCAACTGTCGACCTCGCAGACGCTGGCGTGGACATGGAGCGAACCGCCGGCAACCATCGACGGGGCCGGCCGGGTCGCCTCGATGTCGCTCGGGAGCGGGTTCTTCCCGCCGCTCCTGGTCGAACGTCACAACCCCAACACCGGCGCGAACCTGACTTCGATCGTGGCCCAGGGATCGTTCTATCAGATCGAGTCGCTGACGGCCCGTGACTCGGGCGCCCTGCACGCGATCTGGCACGAGCTCGGCGGCACGACGTGGCAGCGGACCGCGACGGCCGATGGCGAGTTCGGCCCGACCAGCGAGGTGCCGGTGGGCGTCCCCGCCCGATCGAACTGGCTGGCAGCACCGACGGGAACGATGGTCGGCTGGCTCGGCAGCAAGGTCGTGCGCTTCGACGCCGCGACCGGAGAGTGGGCCGAGGCGACTCTCGAGACGGAACCACTGACGGCCGCGATCTCACCGCGCGGCGAGGCGATCTTCCTCCACCTCTCGAGCCCGACTGACCCGTCGCTTCAGCTCGTTCGCTGGCGCGCCGGCGAGACCATCGACCCGCCGCTGCTGATCGCGGCCGGCCTCGGCCCGGTCACCGCCGCGCGCGACGCCGCGGTCGCGGTCGACGCCGCCGGTCGGGTCATCGTCGCCTTCGTCCCGGCTTCGCCCGGCGAGCTGCGCGGCATCCGCGTCGAATAGCACCGCGGCGCACGCTGGCGGTCCGATTGCCCCACATTCTGATGGCGCTCGCACCGGTCGACCACTTCTGCTTCCGTTGACATGATGCTGCGCTGCAACGGACTCGAGAAGAGCTACGGCGGAGTCGCGGCCGTCGCCGGTCTCGACCTCGCGATCGCCGCCGGCGAGACATTCGGCCTGCTCGGCCCCAATGGCGCCGGCA
>JAGQRA010000247.1 GCA_020425885.1 Planctomycetota bacterium
CATCCAGGTTCGCCGAGGGGTATGCGAGCAAGACGGAGGCTTGTCGCGATGGGACATGCGGGCCTCGGTCCCCGGTGCTTTTGGCTCCGCGGCGCCGCGCCTGATGATCCCGGCATGTTCCTCGCACTCGATCAAGGAACCACCAGCAGCCGGGCGATCGTGTTCGCCGAAGACGGCGCCGTCCGCGGGCTCGGTCAGTGTGAGTTCGGGCAGCACTTCCCGCAGCCGGGTCAGGTCGAACACGACGCCGACGAGATCGTGGCCAGTCAGCTGCGCGCCGCCGAGCTGGCCTGCGAGCGCGCCGGCAACCCCGGCATCGTCGCGGCCGGCATCACCAATCAGCGCGAGACCGTGGTCGTCTTCGAGCGCGCCACGGGGCGGCCGATCCATCGCGCGATCGTCTGGCAGGATCGCCGCACGGCGCCTGAACTCGCCGCGCTCGCCGCCGCGGGCCACGCCGACCTGGTGCGGCAACGTACCGGGCTCTCGCTCGATCCGTACTTCAGCGCCGCCAAGATCGCCTGGATCCTCGACCACGTGCCGGGGGCGCGGACGCGGGCCGAACGCGGCGAGTTGGGCGCGGCGACGATCGACGCCTGGCTGGTGTACCGGCTGACACGGGGTGAGGTCTTCGCCACCGAGCCGAGCAATGCCGCGCGCACCTGCCTGTTCGATCTCGCGACAGGCGATTGGTGCGACGAGCTGTGCGAACTGTTCGCCGTGCCGCGTGCCTGCCTGCCCGAGATCCGCTCATCGGCCGATGACTTCGGCACGGCCACCGGCCACGGCTGGCCGCTGCGTGCGGTACTCGGCGATCAGCAGGCGGCGTTGTTCGGCCACGCCTGCATCGCACCCGGTGATCGCAAGTGCACCTACGGGACCGGGGCATTCGTGCTGACCAATGCCGGTCGGATGCCGCCGGCGCCGGTGCCCGGCGTGCTGTCGACCGTCGCCTGGCGCCTCGGCGGCGAGACGACCTTCGCCCGCGAGGGCAGCGTGCTGGTCTGTGGCGCGGCGGTGCAGTGGTTGCGCGATCAGCTCGGCATCCTCGACGCGGCCGACGCCGCCGAGGCGATGGCCCGTTCGGTGCGCGACAGCGGCGGCGTCGTCTTCGTGCCTGCCTTCACCGGGCTCGGCACGCCGCATTGGGATCCGACGGCGCGTGGCGCGATCCTCGGCCTGTCTCGCGGCTCCTCGCGGGCGCACATCGTGCGCGCGGTGGTCGAGGCGATGGCATTGCAGGTCGACGAGGTGCTGGCCGCGATGGGCGACGGTGACGGCATCGGCAGCAGCGAACTGCACGTCGATGGTGGGGCGGCGGCGAACCGGCTGCTGCTCGAGATCCAGGCGACCCTGCTCGGCACCAGGGTGGTGCGCCCGGCCCTGCTCGAAGCGACGGCGTTCGGCGCCTTCCGCATGAGCCTGCTCGGGGCGGGCGTGCACGCCGAGCCGAGCACCTTGCCGCGGTTGCCGGGCCGGCCCGAGGTCGTCGAGCCCGATGCCGCGATCGATCCGACGGCACTGCGCGCGGGCTGGCAGCGGGCGCTGCCGCGCAGCCTGGGTTGGAGCTGACCTTCTTTCTGTCGCCGCCTCGCCCTACAACGCACCCCATGTCCGCACGAGACCCCGTCGACGAACAGGATCCGCCCACGCCGGAAGTGGACAAGGAAGTGGACAAGGAATCGGAGCAGCCGGCCGACCAGGGCGGCGACGGCCCGCGCCTCGTCGTCGACGGTGACGGCAAGTCGGGCTCGGTGGTGGTGCAGGATTCACTGCCGGACACGATGTTCGTGTTCCCGCTGCGCGCCGCGGTGCCGTTCCCGAGCCTGATGATGCCGCTGCTGCTCGATTCCGAGGCTGCGCGGCAGATCGTCGCCAAGGCCGAGGCCCACAACGGCTACCTGTTCCTCGTGCTGCAGAAGGATCCCGACGCCGAGCCGGCCACGGGCGACGACCTCTACGACGTCGGCGTCGTGACGCGGGTGATCAAGACGCTGCGGCTGCCCGATGGCATGCAATCGGCGATGACGCAGGGCGTGCGACGGGCGCGCTTGACGAAGATCGTGCGCAGGAAGCCGAGCCTCGTCGCCCGCGTCAGGGAGATCGTCGAGGTGCCGGCACAGGGGCCGCGCAGCGAATCGCTGTTCCGGCTGCTGCAGCAGCAGATGCAGCGGCTCGCCGAGATGCAGGAGCACGCCGATTCGGGTTTCACGACCGCGCTGCTCAACGTCGAGAACCCGGGGCAGCTGGCGGACTTCGCCGGCGGCATCGTCCGCAAGGTCGCCGATCGGCAACGCCTGCTCGAGGAGGCCGACGTCGAGAAGCGGCTGGACCTGGCGCTGCAGTTCGCGATCTCGGAGACCGAGCTCGTCGAGCTCGACAAGAAGATCCACGCCGAGATCCAGAAGAAGACCGAGAAGGCGCAGAAAGACTACTTCCTGCGCGAGCAGATGAAGCTCATCCGGCGCGAGCTCGGTGAGGAGAAGGACCCGCGTCAGATCGAGCTGCAGCGGCTCGAGGAGGCGGTCAAGAAGGCCGGCATGCCCGAGGCGGCGCTGGCCCGGGCCGGCGAGGAGCTGACGCGGCTCATGACGACGCCGGTCGAGTCCGCCGAGTACGGCGTCATCCGCAACTATCTCGACTGGCTGACCTCGGTGCCGTGGTCGGTGTCGACGGCCGATGATCTCGACCTCGGTCGCGCCGAGCGCGTGCTCGACGACGATCACTACGGTCTCGACGAGGTCAAGCAGCGCATCCTCGAGTTCCTCGCCGTGCGCAAGCTGCGCCCGGGCAACCAGGGCTCGATCCTCTGCTTCTCGGGTCCGCCCGGCGTCGGCAAGACCAGCCTCGGCCGCAGCATCGCGCGGGCGATGGGGCGGCAGTTCTGGCGGTTCTCGCTCGGCGGCCTGCGCGACGAGGCCGAGATCAAGGGGCACCGTCGCACCTACATCGGCGCCATGCCGGGGCGCATCATGCTCGGGCTCAAGACCTGCGGCAGCAACAACCCGGTGATGCTGCTCGACGAGCTCGACAAGCTCGGCAGCGACTTCCGTGGCGATCCGAGCTCGGCCCTGCTCGAGGTGCTCGACCCCGAGCAGAACCAGTCGTTCCTAGATCACTACCTCGACGTTCCGTTCGACCTGTCGAAGGTCATGTTCCTGGCCACCGCCAACGTGCTGTCGCAGATCCCCGAGCCGCTACGCGACCGCATGGAGATCCTCGAGATCCCCGGCTACCTGCTCGAGGAGAAGGTGCAGATCGCGCGCCGCCACCTGCTGCCGCGGCAGCTCGAGCGCCACGGTCTCTCTGCGCGCGACCTGTCGGTGGCGGTGCCGGTGCTGCAACGCCTGGTCGCACATCACACCCGCGAAGCCGGCGTGCGCGGGCTCGACAAGGTCGTGCAGCGGCTGTGCCGCAAGACCGCGCTCGCCGTCGCCAAGAACAAGAAGGGGCCGGGGCGGCTCAGTCTGGCCGAGATGGAGTCGATGCTCGGCCATGCCAGGTTCAAACCCGAGGAGCGGCGCCGCCAGCGACTGCCGGGCGTCGTGCAAGGCCTGGCCTGGACGCCGTTCGGTGGCGATGTGCTCTACGTCGAGGCCGTGGCCAGCGAGGGCAAGGGCGCGCTGCAGCTGACCGGCAGCCTCGGCGAGGTCATGAGCGAGTCGGCCCGATTGGCGATGAGCTACCTCAGGAGCCGCGCCGACCACTACGGCCTCGACCTCGAAGTGCTGGCGAGAAAGGACCTGCACCTGCATTTTCCGGCCGGCGCCATCAAGAAGGACGGCCCCTCGGCCGGCATCGCCATCGCCTGCGCGTTCCTCGGCTGCCTCAGCGGCAAGGCGGCGCCGATGGACCTGGCGATGACCGGCGAGCTGACGGTGGTCGGCGAGGTGCTGCCGATCGGCGGCGTGCGCGAGATGGTGCTCGCGGCGAAGCACTTCGGCCTGTCGCGCGTGATCCTGCCCAAGGGCAACAAGCCCGATGTCGACGAGCTGAAACGCGACCTCGTGCGCGGCCTGCAGATCCACTACGTCGAGCGCTTCGCCGAGGTGTTCGAGATCGTGTTCGGCGGTCGGGGTGGTGGCCGCCGCAACGGGCGGCATTCGGTGGCGGCGGTGAAGCCGAAGCCCGCGCGCAAGCAGCCCAAGAGGGCCAAGCCGGCGAAGGTCGTGAAGAAGGCGAAGGCGGCGAAGAAGGTGAAGAAGAAGCCGCGCCGCGGCTGATCATCGCCGGCGCCTCACCTCGACCGCGCGCCGCGCCTTGCTCATCGCCCAGCTGCACATCGGGCAGGCGTCGATGTCGTGCCGCAGGGCCGGGCAGAACGTGCGGCCGAACCAGATGATCTGCAGGTGGAGGTCGTTCCAGCGGTCGCGCGGAAACGTCCGCTTCAGGTCGCGCTCGGTCCGTTCGACGGTGCTGCCGGGGCTCAGTCCCCAGCGCCAGGCCAGACGATGGATGTGGGTGTCGACCGGGAACGACGGCTCGCCGAAGGCCTGCGCCATGACGACGCTGGCGGTCTTGTGGCCGACTCCGGGCAGGCGTTCGAGCGCGGCCAGGTCGGCAGGAACATGGCCGCCATGCTCCTGCACCAGCATCGCCGACAGACCGGCGATCGCCTTCGCCTTCTGCGGCGCGAGGCCGCAGGTCCTGATCTTCGACTGGATCCGGTGCACGGGGATCGCGGCCATCGCCTGCGCCGTCCGCGCGAGGGCGAACAGGCCGGGCGTAACCTGGTTGACGCGTTCGTCGGTGCACTGCGCCGACAGCACGACCGCGACGAGCAGCGTGAACGGATCGTCGTGCCGCAGCGGGATCGGTGGCTCGGCGAACTCGCGGTCGAGGATCGCCTGGATGCGAGCTGCCTTGTCCTGCCGCTTCATCGCGAACGTGGTCTAACCAGAATCGACGTGTTCCACAACATGCGCGGCGTACCGATGGCGCTCGTTGTTCCAGCTCGAGCCGCGCTGTGATAGGGTGCGTCGGCAGATGGTCGAAGCCGCCGACAACCCGTTCGCCCAGTGGTTCGAGAAGCTCTGGTCGACGCGCGAGGAGACGGTCTATCCGGCCCTGTTCGGCGACCTCGGCGGCGGCATCTACACGGCCAACGCCGCGACCTACCAGCGGTTCTCGAAGGAACCCCACCCGGGCTGGCTCAATCACGGCGTCTTCGGCTCCCCGCCGAGCGAGGCGCGGTCGAGTTGGCTCTACGTCACTTCCGGGATCAGCAACCCGTGGAACCTGCAGGCGCCCGGGCGCGATCCGACGGGATTCAGCGGGCTCGGCTTCGAGCTCGTGATCGAGACCCCCGAACCTGCCCCCTGGGCGGTCGCGCTGCTGCACAACCTGATGGCCTACGAGCTGCTGGTCGCCACCGGGCAGTACGAAGGCGCCGAGCTGCTCGAGTACGGCAACCGCGTGCCGCTCAACGACTCGATCACTTCCGAGTTCGATTCACCGGTGCGCTGGCTGCTCGTGACCCAGCCGAAGCACTACGACCAGGCCTTCGAGCTCGAGTCGGGCCGCGTCGATCTCTATCACCTCGTCGGCGCCACCGATGCCGAGGTCGAGTTCGCCCGCGCGCACGGCCAGGACGAGCTGCTCACGCAACTGGAGCAGAAGGGCATCGCGCCGCGGACCGATCCGCGGCGTGAGAGCCTGTGCTGATGATCGTCGGCGCGAAGGTTCACCCCTTCCCCGAACCGCGGTCGACCTCATCACGGATCCGGTTCGCCCACGGTTGCGACGAGTCGATCGCGAGGGCTTCCGGCAGGGCCGCGACTTGACGACGAGTCGCAACCGTGGGAGCGTGGCGTGCAGGTTCCGGAGCGGCTGGAACCGCAGCTTCTTCCTCCTGTCGACACGGCAACCGTGATCCCGAGTCGAACAAGCCTCCTTGCGCTCACCCTCACCGTACTCGCCGACGCGAGTGCGCAGAACGAACCCCTCGCCGACGTCCCCACGAACAGTGAGCTGCAGGGTGCGCGCGCGCAGGTCCGCCAGAGTCTGCCGGGCAGATTCGAGAACGCGGATTCCGACAAGAGCAGGCGCGAGCTCAGCGGCGACTTGCTCGACCTGGCAACGGAGCGTCAGCCTTCGGCGAGCCATTTCGCACTGATCGACGAGGCTCGCTCGATGTCGTTGGCTGCTGGCGACTTGTTCGTGGCCTGCGACTGCGCTGACCTGCTCGCCGCCAGCTATCGCGTCGACGGGCTCAGGCTGCAGGCGGACATGATCGGCGAACTGGAGGTCTCGTTCCGTGGTCGCCTGGCACGTGTCGACATCGCCGTGCAGCGATTGGTCGTCCTGAAGCTGGCCTGTGAGGCGGGGCGCATCGAGCTTGCCTTGGAGCAGGCCAGAGCGGCGACCTTGGCGACGCGTGAGGGTGCGGCGATGCCGCCGAACTTCGGGGATGTCCACCGTGCCGTGCTGGCGAGCACCTTCCGCCGCGTAACCGCGTACCGCGGCGTCGAGCAGGATCGCCAGGTGCTCACCCAGGATCCGAACGATGCCGTCGCGAATGGCCGCTACGGTGCCCACCTGTGCCTGGCGGAGGAACGGTGGTCCGCTGGACTCGAATACCTCGCCAAGGGCGGAGACTCACCATCGGCAAATGCCGCGCGACTCGACCTACGCGGCCCCGAAGACGCAGCCGGGTGCGAGATCGCTGCCGATGCGTGGTGGGACGTCGCGTCGAGTGACCCGAACCACCGACGTGCAGCACGCCGCCGGGCAGCGAATTGGTACGCACAGGTTCCCGGCGGCGCAGAACGGCGCCCAGCGGTCGTTGCGGAGCGCATCGCGCAAGTTCGCAGCGAGCTGCACGACGAAGTCGAGGCACTCGGCCTGACCGTCAATGGCGCGGCAGCGACCCGACTGCAGGAAGCCGTGGTCGACATCTTCGCGCGCAAGTACCCGGCCCTGCTCTCGGCCGCCGATGCAGCGCATACCCTCGCGGCGTGCAGACCTTCACTCGTCGGGCGCCCGGAAGAAGACTGGGGCGAAATCGCGGTCGGCAGCGCGACGCTGTCGGGCGAGAAGAAGCGCGCGGTTGCCAGCGAGATGCGTGCCTTGCTCGCGAAGGAAGTTCCCGGCGCACTCGCTGCCGGGGACGTCACGATCGTGAAGGTGATGGGGGTATGGCTGGCCGACATCCCCCCGCAGGCGCGCGACCGCGCCAGGATCGCCATCGCCAAGAACGACGGCCCGGTCGTGTTGTCGGTGGATTCCGACTTCAACAGGTCCGTCACCGGGGAGACGCCACCGGTCGGAGCGGCGTTCTGGATGGCGGGGAACACGAGAGTCTCGACGCTGCGTGAATTCGTCGCTCATGTCGTAGCGACGGCGGACGGCGCTGCCGCTCGGCGGAGTCAGACGGTTCGGGTGGTCTACAGCTATCCGGACAAGCCGATGACCATGACGGACCACTTTCGTTTCACGAAGGCCCAGATCGACGACATCCGCGAAGCGCCGGCCCAGCTCGGCCGGTAGGCGCGGCGGGGCGCCGTTGAAAGGGCTCGAGCTGCTACCGACGCGCCGCGAAGCGGCATGGGCGGCGGTGACCGCAGCATTGATGCTGCGACCGTCAGAGCACTGACGGCGCGACCGCGGAGACCTTGAAGCGCCGCACCAGATCGGCCATGTGCGTCGTCTGCGCCGAGGTCTCCTCGGCAGCCGCCGACAGCTCCTCGGAGTTGCTGGCGTTGCCCTGGATCACCTTGTCGAGTTCGGCGACGCCGAGGTTGACCTGTTCGACGCCCTGCGCCTGCTCGGAGGAGGCCATCGCGATCGCCTGCAGGGTCTCGTTCATCTCCTTGGATTGCCTGGTGATGGTCTGCAGCGACTTGCCGACCTTGCCGGCGATGGCGACGCTCGCGATGGTGCGGCTGCGCGAGGTCTCGATCATCTGGCTGGTCGTGCGCGCGGCCTCGGAGCTGCGCCCGGCGAGATTACGCACCTCGTCGGCGACCACCGCGAAGCCCTTGCCCGCCTCGCCGGCCCGGGCAGCCTCGACGGCGGCGTTGAGGGCGAGCAGGTTGGTCTGGAAGGCGATCTCGTTGATGACGTTGATGACCTTTTCGATCTCGGCGCTGGAGCTCTCGAGGGCGGTCATCGCCTCGCTCATCTGTTGCATCTCGGCGGAGCTGTCGTCGGCTGCGCTGGCGCACGCGTCCGACAGCTGCGCGGCGCTGCGTGCCCGACCGGCGTTCTGCTGCGCGACGGCCGAGATCTGCTCGAGCGTGGCGCTCACCTCCTGCAGGCTGGCGGCCTGCTCGCTGGCGCCGATGGCGACGGTCTGGCTGTTCTCGCTGACCTGATTGGCGCCGATGTTGATCTGCTCTGCGGATTGCCTGAAGTCGGCGACCAGGAGCTCGACGTTGCCGACGAATCTGTTGAACCAGACGGCCAGGTCGCCGACCTCGTCGCGGCGGTCGACCCGTAACCGCTGCGTCAGGTCGCCCTCGCCTTCGGCGATGTCGCGGATGCGTTCGACGACCGCGCGGACGGGGCGGCTGATCACGCGCGCGAGCCCGAGGCCGAGGAACAGGCCCAGCGCGATGGCCACCAGCGTGATGAGGAGCATGCTCGACGTCGCCATGTTCTCGGCGTCGGCGCCCGCCACCTTGGCGACGCTCATCGACGCCCGTGCCTTCTTCTCTATCTGGTCCAGCAGTGCGGCGGCGGCATCGCCGGCGCGCTGCAGGTCGGCGATCGCCTGCGTTGCCAAGGCCGACTGCGCCAGCGTGTCCTCGTGTGCCGCCAGCAGCCGGCCGCTGGCTTCCTTGAAGCGATCGTGCAACGCGTCGACGGCCGCGACCTGCTCGCGCAGCGCCGGGTCTTCGGTTGCCGGCACGTGCAGGGAGCCGACCGTGCCGCCCTTCAGGCATGCCTCGATCCAGCGATCGAAGGCCTCGACCTGGGCCGTGAACTCCGCCTCCTTGAGCCGCACCTCGTTTACGGTCGTCGCCTGCACCACCTCTTCGATTACGATCTGCGTCTCGGCGATGCCGAGCGCGAGCTGGCCGAGGGCCTGCATCAGCGGCATCTCTTCGGCGAACATCTGCGCGGCCTTCGCGGTGAAGTCGGAGGCCTGCATCCGGGCCGCCACCTCGTCCGTCAGCCGTCGTCGCGCCTCCGCCGTGGCCGCGATCAACCGGTCGCTGGCTTCTTCCACGTCGCCCATGTGGGACTGCGTGGCCTCGACCTTCGCCACCAGCTGCTGGCAGGCTGCCGTCATCCGGGTGGCGGCCGGCAGGAACTCCTCGTTGTGCAGGGCGTCGGCGCGCCGCACGAGCTCGGCGAGGGCGTCGTCGCGGGTGGCGAGGACGACCGAGCCATCCGGCAGCTCGGCGCCGTCCAGGATGGCGTCGGCGAACGAGTCGAATTCCGCGACGGTCGCCGCGAAGGCCGCCAACGCCTGCTCGCCCGCGCTGCGATCTGCCAGCGCAACGGTGTTGGTCGCGGCGCCGAACCGACGCATCGAGTCCTGCGCCGCCAGCAGGTTCAACTTCATCTCGTTGGCCATGTCCACGATCGGGGCTTCCTGTTCCCCGACGACGTGCAGCGCCGTGCCGACCTGGCGGATGCCGTTGTGGCCGGCCAGTCCCGAGACGGCCACCAGGCCGACCAGCAGCAGACAGGTGAAGGCGATCTTGGTGGCGATCGAGAGGTCTTTGACGAAGCGAAGCATTCTCTTCCTGTGGGTTCCGGCACCGGCCCTTGACCGAGATGGGTCGGTGTTCGTGCTGATCGGCCCGCACGCTCGCAACCAGGAAGCGCACTGCGGCTGACATCACGGCCGCAATCGGCGCCGGCAATCACCCCTACGGGTGATTGCCGCTACCTGCTGGAATCCCGGAGGCGGCGCGCCGCGCGATCGCCGAGAGCCGCGGTCGCCGCTGCTGGTGGTGAGGGTGCGGAATGGCGATCGGTCGCCCGCCATCGGCTACCTTCGCGCGCCGTGGTGCGTCGTGACGCGACAGACGATAGAGACCCTCCTGGGCCGAAACCGGCTGGCGCACGTCGCTCTCGATCAGCGGGAGCCAGTCCCGCCCCGGTAAGCGCCGAAGCGCCGGGTAGCAGGC
>JAGQRA010000248.1 GCA_020425885.1 Planctomycetota bacterium
ATCGGCGCCCGCATCGAGGTCGTGGCCGGCGCGCTGCGGCAGCGGCAATACGTGCGCAACGGCACCGGCTTCCTGTCCGGCGGCGACCCGCGCGTCCACTTCGGCCTCGGCGCCTCGACCCAGGCCGCCGTCGTCATCACCTGGCCGTCCGGCCAGCGGCAGCAGCTCGACGGCGTCCTCGCCAACCAGATCGTCGAGGTCGTCGAACCTTCGTTCGTGATGACGGCGCCGATCGCGGTCGGCGGCACGACGACGCTCGATCTCGACATCCAGGGCGACGCCGGCCTGCTCTACGGCATGGTGCTCGCGTTCGCCGACGCGCCGCATTCGCCGCTGCCCGGCGGTCTGTTCCTGCCGCTGCAGCTCGACGCCCTGTCGAACTACTCGCTGATCCCGGGCAATCCGTTCTTCTCCAACCCGCTCTCGGTCCTCGACGCCAGCGGCCACGCCAGCACGATGCTGACGATGCCGAACCAGCCGGCGCTGTCCGGGCTCACGCTGTATGCGACGGCGGCCACACTGCAGCCGCAGGGCTTCCCGCAGTTCCGCACGGTGTTCCCGAAGGCGGTGCGGATCGACGTGCAGTAGGGTCGGTTCGATCGCTTGCGACTCGCCGCACAACACGCGGCGCTCTCAGGGGCGCGAGCAGCCCTCCGTCGCCGCTACAATGCCGGTCACGGAGATCCTGACCATGAAGAACCCTCGCCTCGCCCATTCGTGGATCATCTCGACCGTCGTCATGCTCGCCACCGCGGGCATGGCGACACCGGGCCTGCACGCTCAGGCGATCCTCTACGACCCCGGCCCCGGCTATCTCCAGGCATCAAACAGCCCGTTCCACGTGCCCTCGTTGATCATCGAGGACTTCGAGGACGGCCTGCTCAACGCCCCCGGGGTCACGGAGATGACGGGCACCGCACTGGTGCAGACACCCGCGTACTACTGCGATTCGGTCGACGCTGACGACGGCGTCATCGACGGCTCCGGTGCCGCCGGCCACAGCCTCTATGCGAACGGCTCGGGAATGCTCGAGTTCATGTTCGACTCCGTGGCGCTCGGCACGCTGCCGACGCTCGTCGGGCTCGTGCTGACCGACACGAGCGGCCAGGACGTGGGCTTCGTCATCAATGCATTCGACGGCGCCAACGTCCAGATCGGCACGATCACCGGCACCTTCGACGACAGTGGCGCGTTCACGGGCCAGACCGACGAGGATCGCTTCTTCGGCTTCGAGCACTCGCTCGGGATCTACCGCATCACGATCCAGGTGGCGGTCGGCAACGGCATCTTCGAGATCGACCATCTCCAGTACTCGACCGCGACGAACAACGACCAGCGCGTCGGCTTCGTCCACAACATCACGACCTCGGCGTCATCGCGCGGCTCGCTCGGCGCCGCCGCCGGCTGGATCCTCGGTCGCATCGACGGTGGCGAGTACGCGGGTTGGGGCACGGACGTGCCGGGTCACCGTGCGATCACGTCGATCCGCTTCACGGTGCAGGACCAGGACCTCGCGACTCCCGGCACGTTCGCCTGCGCATTGTTCCCTGAGGATCCGACGAACCCCGGCTTCCCCGACTTCGCCGGAATCGTGCCGCTGTCCAGCACGCAGCTGCCCGCACTCGGCAGCGGGCCGGGCGCCTGGATGGTCCGTCTCTCACGCGTCAACCCGGTGCTCGTGCCGATCCAGGGCGGCGGCGACGTGTTCATCGGGTTCCA
>JAGQRA010000249.1 GCA_020425885.1 Planctomycetota bacterium
CGCGCGCAGCGGTGCTCCGTCCTCGTCCACGACCCGGCCGGCGAGCGTCGCGCCGGCGCCGATCGGCACGACGAGCTGTCGGCATTCGCCTTCGCCGAGTTCGAACGCCATGGCCGTCACCGCGGTGTCGGGGCCCGACGCCGTCAGCAGGAAGCTGCCGGCGAACAGCTCGTCGGTGGCGAAGTGGCCGTCCGCGTCGGGTCGAACGACGACCGGCGCCGCGGCCTCGTCGACCGGCTGTGTGCGGACGATCCGCAGCTCGATCGCGGTCGGCGATGTGATGCCCGCGGCGAGCACCGTGCCGCACAGGCCGGCGGTCGCGCGGCGCACGGTGAGCCGCAGCGGTCCGGCAAGGTCGGGCTGCAGATCGACGAGGCGGTCGGAGGCGAAACCGGCGTGCGCCGCCCAGCAGGCGCCACCGCGGTCGGCGCGGGCACGGAACGAACCGTCCTCGGCGGTGACCGCGACGCGGCGTGGGCGCAGGTCCTCGCTGGTCAGGAACGACTGCACGAATACCTCGGCGGCGCCGATCCCGCGGCCCTGCTCGTCGACGACGACGCCGTCGATCGCGAGCAGCGGGCGGGCCGCCACCCGTTCGACGACGTGCTGGCCGGCGCGCACGGTGACGAAGCCGAAGACCGCGCTAACCGATCGCACCTCGTACTCTCCGGCGGGCTGCTCGGACAACGTCGCCCGACCGAGAACGTCGGCATGACAGCGCTGCATCGGCCGCGGGCCGTCGCCCTTCGGCAGCACCCAGAACATGATCCGGCTCGCCGGCAGCTCGGTGCCGATCCAGTGGAAGCGCAGCTCGATGCTGCCGGTCGTCGGCGGTCCGTTCGCGGCGTCAGGTGCCGATCGGCCGCGGTCCGCTTCGATACGTAGCACGTCGGTCTGCCGGTCGCTTTCGATCGCCCCCTGGGCCACGACCGGATTGCTCGCTGCATCTTCTTGTTCGAGCGGAGGAGGCGGGACCAGATCGGCACCGAGCCACAACAGGAACGCAACGAGGACTGTCGACAGCGCGGCGATCAGCGTCTTCTTCATGGCGATTCCGCCGCCGGCAGCGAGCACCCCGAAGCCGACTTCGACCGGTCGCGGCAGCTGGTCGGCGGCCCGCAGCATTGCAGCGCGCGCGGCGGCGAGACCGGGTCCTGCGAGCGCCAGCGCGAGACCGGTCGCGAGCCCTGCCGGTAGCTTGCTTCGCAGCAGGGCCAGGCCGCGCTGCAGGTGCGTCTTGACCGTCGCCACCGGGCAGCCGAGCGCGTTCGCGATCTGCGCCGGCGCCAGGCCGTGCAGCAGCCGCAGCGTGAGCGCCGGGCGCAGATGCGTGGGCAGCGCGTCGACCGCAGCGGTGACGCGGGAGACGACCTCATCGCCCGACAGCACGTCGGCCGGTGACGGTCGCTCGCCCGTGCCGAGTCGGGTCGGATCGATGCGGCGCGCCCGGCGCCGCCGATCGATGCGGGCGTGGTTGACGAGGATGCCGACCAGCCACGGTCGCAGCGGGCGGGCATGGTCCCACCGCTGTCGTTGCTCGATGGCGTCGAGGAACGTCGCCTGCACGA
>JAGQRA010000250.1 GCA_020425885.1 Planctomycetota bacterium
CATTCGCCGCGCGCCGCGTCATCGCCGGCGGCCTGCTCGGCGTGACCGAACACATCCACGGCTTCGGCCAGCGCGAGACGACGCAGCAGGCAGAAGCCGAGCTGGTAGAGCGACGGGAAGCGGAAGGCCGCCTGATCGCCGACGGCCGCACGCGCGGCGTCGGCGAAGGCTGCGGCCGCAGCGGCGTCATCGCCGAGTTCGCGTTGGCATTCACCGACGGCGAACGCAGCTGGCGCCCGCAGATAGTGCTCGTCGGCAACCTCGCCGAGCAGGGCGGAGAACTGCTCTCTGGCCTTGCCGTGTTGCTGCTGGGCCTGCAGCAGGTTGCCGAGGCGATAGCGGCACTCGGGACGCAGCGCGAAGCTGCTGCCGCCGGCGGTCAGGGCGCCGCGAAGGGCACCGATGGCGGCCTTGCCGTCGCCGGTCTCGACGAGACAGACCCCGAGCCGGTAACGGGCTTCGGCAACGAGACCGTGGTTCGGGTTCTGTTCGAGAAAGTCGCGGAAGTGGCGCGCGGCATCGTCGTGCAGACCTCGCTGCTGCAGGCCGACCGCCACCTGGAAGGTCTCGGGCGCGCGCTCGCCCTGAGCCCGAACGCGCTCCTGCCGGAGATGCGTCGGCCGCCGACTACCTGGCACGAAGACGTCGGCATGGGCCAGGTTGATCGCACCGAGAAGGAAGACTGCGAAGAGGACGCGCACGGTTCGGGGCATTACGTTCTTGACCCGGCGACTGCGAACAAATCGTGCCGCGAGGATCGGACACAGTACCGCAGCGCATGAGGCACGCCAGCCGGCCGCCCGGCACGCGATCAACCGGCGAGCGCGGCATGGTGTCGAGGACTCGGTTGACCGACAATGCGGCGCATGCTCCACCGGTCATGGCTGCTGCTGTTCGGGCTCCTGCTCACCGCCTGCACCGAACCCGCCGCCGCCCAGCGGCGCGAGTCGCCGCCGCCGCTCGGCCGTGAGTTCCGCGCCGCCTGGGTCGCCACGGTGAACAACATCGATTGGCCCAGCCGCCCCGGGTTGCCGACCCGCGACGCCAAGGCCGAGCTCGATGCCATCGTCCGACGCGCGCTCGACCTGGGCCTCAACGCGTTGGTCTTCCAGGTCAGGCCCGCCGCGGACGCCATGTACGTCTCGGCCCGCGAACCGTGGTCGGAATGGCTGACCGGGGCGCAGGGACGCGCACCCGACGAGCGCTGGGATCCGTTGCAGTTCCTGATCGAGCTGTGCCACCGCGACGGCCTGCAGCTGCACGCCTGGTTCAACCCGTTCCGCGCCGGACATCCGAGCGGCAAGTCACGGCCGGCCTCGAACCACGTCCGCTCGCAGCTGCCGTCGGTCTGCATCGAGTACGGCGGCAATGTCTGGATGGACCCGGGCGATCCGCGCGCCGCCGACTGGTCGCTCGCCGTCATCCTCGACGTCGTCCGCCGCTACGACATCGACGGCGTCCACATCGACGACTACTTCTATCCCTATCCCGAGGGCGGTCGCGCCTTCCCCGACGACGCCTCGTTCGAACGCTACCGCAGCGCCGGCGGCCGGCAGCCACGCGCCGACTGGCGCCGCGCCAACATCGACGCCTTCGTCGAGCGCCTGTATCGCGACGTGCATCGGGAGAAGTCGTGGGTGCAGGTCGGCATCAGCCCGTTCGGCATCGCCCGGCCCGGGATTCCCGCTGGCATCAAGGCCGGCCTCGACCAGTACGCCGACCTCTACGCCGATGTCGAGAAGTGGCTGCGCGAGGGCTGGTACGACTACCTCTCGCCGCAGCTCTACTGGCCCATCGATCAAGAGCCGCAGAGCTTCGCCAGGCTGTTGCCGTGGTGGCTGGCGAAGAACGTCCACGCCCACCACGTCTGGCCGGGACTCAATGCCGGTCGCGCGCTCGCCGGCAAGGCGCCGTGGCGCCGCGACGAGCTCAGCGATCAGATCACCGCCATCCGCAACGCCGACAGTCACCCGGGCCACGTTCACTTCAGCTTCAGGTCGCTGCGATCGGACGCGGCCAACGTCGGCGGCGCACTGCGAACGAAGCTCTACGACGGCCCGGTGATCGCGCCGCCGTCGCCGTGGCTCGGCACCGAGGCCCCGCCACCGCCGCGCGCCCGCCTCGAGACCGGCCGCCGCGCCGACATCCTCCGTTGGGACCAGGACCGGCACGCGCATTTCATCGCCATTCAGGTGCGCGACGCCTCGGGATGGCGCACCGCACGCGTCGTCGGGGCCGAGGTCGGCCACTTCGAACTGCCGATCGGCAGCGTCGCCATCGCGCTGTCAGCCATCGGCCGCACCGGCATCCAGAGCGTCCCGACCGTGCTATAGCCGGCCCCGACTACAGGAAGCCCCCGACTACAGGAAGCCCCCGACTACAGGAAGCCACTGATGGCGACGTCGTCTTCGCAGGCCTCGAAGCGGACGTCGCGCAGCTGCCAGGCCTCGGCCATGAACGGCTTGCCGTCACCGCCGACCGCGGTCGGCGAGCTGGCACCGCCGATGATCTTCGGCGCCACGAAGGCCAGCACCTGGTCGACGCAGTTCCAGGCGAACAGCTGCGCCACCAACCCACCGCCGCCTTCGACGAGCAGCCGGCGCAGGCCGCGGCGATGCAGTTCGCGCAGTGCGCGGCCGAGGTGGAGGCGTCTCGGCCCTTCCGCCGTCGGCACGTGGATGACCTGGACGCCGAGGTCGGTCAGGTGGCCACTGCGACGCGGGTCGACCTCCTCGCTGGCCAACAACCAGGTCGGCGCCACCTGCGCGCTGCGCACGAGATTGCTGTCGTCGTCGATCTCGCCGAGCGGATCGACGACGATCCGGATCGGCTGCTGCCCCTCGACCAGACGTACGGTCAGCTCGGGGTCGTCGATCTGTGCGGTGCGAAACCCGACCATGACCCCACAGCACCGCGATCGCAGCTCGTGCGTGCGACGTCGCGCCTCGGGCCCCGAGATCCAGCGCGCCTCGCCGGTCGCGGCCGCGGTCTTGCCATCGAGGGTCATCGCCCACTTGGCCAGCACCCACGGCCGGTCGAGCCCGAGCGCCTCGCGGAACAGCTCGTTCTGGGCGTCGCACTGCGAGGCGAGGACGCCGTCGATGACCTCGATTCCGGCCTGTTCGAGCACCTCGATCCCGACCCGACGATGGCGCGGATCGGGATCGACGCTGCCGATGACGACACGCTTGACGCCGGCCGCGATCAGCGCCATCGCGCACGGCTCGGTCTTCTTGCCGTTGGCTCCCTTCGCCGACGAACACGGCTCGAGTGTCACGACCGCGGTGTCGGGAGCCACTCCCTTGCTGCGGGCCTCGTCGAGCGCCATCGCCTCGGCGTGACGCCCGCCGTAGAACTCGTGAAAGCCGCGACCGATCACCTCGCCTCCGCGCAGCAACAGGCAGCCGACCCGGGGATTGGGCTCGACCTCGCCGCGGCCGCGGCCGGCGAGTTCCATCGCCTCGCGCATCAGCGCTTCGAAGTTCACGACTTGACCACCTCGCCGAGGACGGAATGGGCCAGGGCTTCGGTCACCCGCACGCTGACGAACTCGCCGACCAGACCGAGTTCGGTGGCCGGGAAGTGCACGAGGCGATGCTGGG
>JAGQRA010000251.1 GCA_020425885.1 Planctomycetota bacterium
CGTTCCCGCCGACGACACGGTCGCGGCGGCTTTGCCGACGGCGACTCCCTCGCGGGTCAGGGTCGTGACCAGCAAGGGGCCGATCGCCCCGAGCAGGAGCATCGACGGCGCGAACAGCAGCGCCGTGGCCACCAACGAGCCGCGCACGATGGCAGCCATCGCGACATCCAAGGGCAGATCCTGGGGCAGCAGCCAGCGCCCCAGAGGAGCAGCCAGCAACGGAATGACTGCCAGCAGCAGCCCGGACACGATGGCCAGCCCCACCACTTGCCGGCGTGCGTCGGGCCTCGCGGCCAGGATCCCGCCGAGCGCGGCACCTCCTGACAGGGCGGCCAGGATGACGCCGATGACGTTGGTCCAGACGTAGGCGCTGTCGCCGAACCACGGCGCCTGCAGGCGCACGGCCGTGAGTTCCGCGGCCATGCAGCTGAAGCCGGCGAGGCCGGCGGTCAGCGCCGCCCGGATCCCGCCGAACCGCGGTGCGGTCACTTCGACACGGTGCTGGTGAACTCGACCGGGAACAGGAACTCCCAGTCGTTGCGGTTGATCATCCCCTCGTACATCCGCATCTCGTTGCGGGTCTTGGTCTCGGTCGTGGCCTTGTCATTGATCACGACCGTGAACTCCTTGTCGAGATCGACCAGCAGGTCGTTGAGCAACAAGGTGAAGGACTCGATGCCCTGGGCCTTGACCACGATCCGGTTGGTCGCACGGTCGGCCTCGACCTCGATGCGCGGCATGTTCTCGGCGGCCGAGGTGTGGATCGGATTCATGCGGTTGATCAGCACCCAGTACGCCTTGTTGAAGCGATTGTGATTGGGCTCGATGATCACCTTCGTCGGCGCGATGTTGCGCTTCTGCTTGTCCATCCACTGCTCGATCGCGTCGGCCGAGCCCTTGAAGGGATACTCGTCGGTCGCATCGATGACCGTCACCGACTCCGGCGTGACCGCCTCGAGCTGCTTCTTCAGCGTCTCGACGACCGCGCCATTCTCCGCGGTCTTGATCATCAGCACGGGCTTGCCGTAGAGGCTGCCGAGCCGGATGTCCTCGACGGCCGTCGGCGAACGCAGGATGATGCCCGCGAAGCGGTCGGGAAAGATGGACACGAAGCGCAGCCCGAAGGCACAGTTGCCTCGGCCGCAGTCGACGAACACCCGGGGACGATCGACGTTGACGTCGGTCAGCGTGCGGCCGAAGGTCGCGAACACCGAGGCGATGCGTCGCCCTTCCATGGCCTCCTGGCCGTCGCGGCTGTAATCGGGCGCAGGGTCCATCGACAGCCCCTCGGGGAGCGTCGGGATGTGGAAGATCGTCGAGTCCAGCGCGGCGGTCTTGTCCCAGGCCGATTCGAAATAGCGCCGGCCGTCGAGCCACTCGCCATCGTTGCCCTTGCTGCCCGGCAACATCAACACGGTGCGCATCGGGACCTTGGGCTTGTACTTCTTGGGCAGGAAGTAGCTGAAATCGAACTTCATCGACTCGTCGAGCTCGACCTTGTCGCCGGCTCGGACGGTGCCCGGATTGTGCGGTGGCTTGCCGACGGCGAAGCAGTTCTCGTAGATCGCGAGCAGGTCGGGCATCGAGGCCAGCAGGTTGGCCTTCTTGCTCCGCGACTCCCACTCGTCGCGAAAGGCCTGCTTGGCGCTCTCGAACGGACGATTCGCCTTCTCGCGCGCCTTGCCCTCGGCCGCGTCATAGGCCGCCTCGGCAGCCATCATCTTCTGCAGCTTGGTACGCAGGCTCTCCTGGGCCTTGGCGTCGAGGAGCGGGGCCTTGTCCTGGTTGGAGGCGGCGGGTGGGGCGCCTTCGTCACCACCCTGCGGGGTCATCGCGAACAGTGAGGAGGCGGCGAACAACGCCACGATGGTCATCGACATAGCGATCTGGCTGGGGTCTGGGGTCGGCGCGGGAGAGAGGCCCGGCGACTCAACGGTAGCCGATGGGCCTGTTCGTGGCTACCGGCGAACGGGTCCGGTGACAGCCGCCGCGGCCCGGGTCGGACACGGGCCGCAGCTGACGGTCACAACAACTCCACCTTGCGATCACCGCTCACGATCTCGCCGAGCTCGAACGCCCGCTCGCCGGCGTCCGCGAGGGCGGCTCCGACCGTATCGCAGTCGCCGGCCGCGACCGCGAGCACCATGCCGACACCCATGTTCAGCACGCGCCAGGCCTCGCGAGGATCGACCTGCCCGCGGCTCACGATCAATTCGCAGATCGGCAGTTTCGGGACGGCTGCAGTGTCGATCCGCGCCGCGGTTCCGGCCGGCAGGACGCGCGGCAGATTGTCCGCCAGTCCCCCACCGGTGATGTGCGCCATGCCGCGCAGCAGGCCGCGCTCGACCAGCGGCAGGCATTGCTTCAGGTAGCTGCGGTGCACGGCGAGCAAGGCATCCCCGACCGATCTGCCGCCGAGCTCGGCGGGGCAGTCGTCGAGCCCGAAGCCGCAGTCGTCGAAGAGCACCTTGCGCGCCAGCGAGAAGCCGTTGGTGTGCAGGCCAGAACTCGGCAATCCGATCAGCCGGTCGCCGACCCGGATCGCAGAACCGTCGAGGACCCGCTCGCGCGGCACCGCCCCGACAATCGTGCCGGCGACGTCGATCTCGCTCTCGTTGTACACGCCCGGCATCTCCGCCGTCTCGCCGCCGAGCAGCGCGCAGCCGTTCTCGCGGCAGGCCTTCGCCAGGCCTGCGATCACCTGTTGCACGAGCTCGGGCTGCATGCGCGACATGGCGATGTAGTCGAGGAAGAACAGCGGTCTTGCACCCTGTACCAGGATGTCGTCGACGCAGTGGTTGACGAGATCCTCGCCGACCGTGCTCATGTCGCCGCGACTGCGAGCGATCATCACCTTGGTCCCGACGCCGTCCGTGGAGGCCACCAGCAGATCGCCGCCGGCACCGACGGCGGCGAGGTCGAAGATGCCACCGAAGGCGCCGACATCGCCGCGCACGCCGGCGGTGAAGGTCGAACGGATGGCCTCGCTGGAGCCGGTCACGGCGGCGTACTTCTTGTCGATGTCGACGCCGGCGCGTCGGTAGGCAGAGGGGGCTTCGCTCAAGGTGGCTGGTCTCGCGGCTGTGGGAAGAACGCATCATCGGGTCCCGGCACCGATGCGGCAACGAGGACTTCCTCCGGCCGTTGCATTCCCGCCACCGCAGTCGATGATTCGGTCGTGGCGAGACGACGCATAGCGGTTCTAGGGTGCACCGGATCGGTGGGCACGCAGGCCCTCGACATCCTCGCTCTGCACCGCGACCGTTTCGAACCGGTCCTGCTCGCCGCGCATCGCAGCGCCGAGGTGCTGTCGGACCAGTGCGCCCGCTTCACGCCGCGATCGGCTTGCCTCACCGGCAGTGTGGAGCCGCCCGAACTGCCGGCGGCGACGACCTGGTTTCATGGCCAGGCCGGCCTCATCGAAGCGCTCGAGCGGTCCGAGGCGGATACCGTCCTCAACGCGATCACCGGGGCCGCCGGCCTGGCCGCTTCGGAATGGACGCTGCGCCAAGGTCGGACCCTCGCCCTGGCCAACAAGGAGTCGCTCGTCATCGCCGGCGAGTACCTGATGCGGCTGGCCCGCGACCACGGCGCCGTGATCCTCCCGGTCGACAGCGAGCACTGCGCAATTGCCCAGTGCCTGCATGGCGAATCGCTGGCCGCCGTGCGGCGCATCTGGCTCACGGCCTCGGGCGGACCGTTCCGCGCCCGACCGCTGGACACCTTCGCCGCGATCACCACCGCGGAGGCGCTGCGCCATCCGACCTGGGACATGGGGCCGCGCATCACGATCGGCAGCGCGACGATGATGAACAAGGCCTTCGAGGTGATCGAGGCCCACTGGCTGTTCGATCTGCCGCCCGATGCGATCGAGATCGCCATCCACCCGCAGAGCATCGTCCACTCCCTCGTCGAGTTCGTCGACGGTTCGATGCTCGCCCAGTGCGGCATTCCCGACATGCGGGTCCCGATCCTGTATTGCCTCGGCTATCCCGATCGATTGCCGTTTCCCTTCGAGCCGTTCGACTTCGCCCGCTGGCGCAACCTCGAGTTCGAGCCCTGCGACCGTGCGCGTTATCCGGCGGTCGAGCTCGCCTATGGAGTGCTCGCCAGCGGCGGCGATGCCGGCGCCAGGCTGAATGCCGCCGACGAGGTCGCGACCCAGGCCTTCCTCGACGGCAACATCCCTTTCCCTGCGATCGTCGATACCAGCCGCCGGGTCCTGGCCGACCGGCCGCCGCGACGGATAGCCTCGCTTGCCGACGCGCTCGCTGCCGATGCAGAAGGGCGTCATCTCGCCGCGCGAGCCGTCGCCACGACCCCGGCATGATCGACAGGCACCGACAACGGACGGCCGACTACAACTGATGGACCTGGTCAGCATTCTCATCTCGGCCCTCGGCATCGGGCTTCTCATCTTCGTCCACGAACTCGGCCACTTCCTCGCCGCGCGGATGGCCGGAGTCCGGGTCGAGGTCTTCTCGCTGGGCTTCGGCCCTCGCGTCTTCGGGTTCCAATGGCGGGACACCGACTTCCGTCTGTCGGCGGTCCCGTTCGGCGGTTTCGTGGTGGTCGCCGGCGCCGACCCCAGCGACCGACGCTATCCGCGCCATGAGTCGCTCTACGCCAAGTCGATCCCGCAGCGCGCGCTGTTCTGGTCGGCCGGCGTGATGATGAACGTGCTGTTCGCGCTGGTCGCGTTCCCGATCGTGTTCAGCGCCGGAGTCGACTTCGAGGCGCCGATCATCGGCTCGGTCGGCCACGGCAGCGCGGCCTGGGAAGCCGAGCTGCAGCCTGGCGATCGCGTCGTCCGCGTCGACGGGCGCGAGGTGCTCTCCTTCAATGCCATCGTGACCGAGGTCGCGCTGCACGGCCACCACCCGCTCGGCCTCCTCGTCGAGCGCGACGGGCAGGAACTCGCGATCCGGACCAACCCGCGCTACGACGACGCCGATGGC
>JAGQRA010000252.1 GCA_020425885.1 Planctomycetota bacterium
GCGAGCTTGCCGGCCCGCGACAGGCCGGCGTGCGCCGGGCTCGTCGACGGCATCCTGACGACCGTGGGCACGATGCCGGACGCGGCCAGCTCCGGCCGCACCAGGCGATCGAACTTCGCGAACGCGGTGCCGCCGTTGCAGAGCACGCGGTCGATCCGGCGATGGCGCGCGAAGAAGGCCGCGAAGTCGTTGACGCGGACCGAGTCGGCGACGATCGCGGAGTCGAGGCTGCCGGCGCGCTCGCAGCTCTGCAGCACGTCCCACAGCGCCACACCGTGCCGCCGCAGCTGCCGCGTCCGTTCCGGGTACGGCTGCGCGTGGTCGAAGCCGAGGACCGCGCCGACGATCGGCCAGAATGCGTTCTGCGGATGCGCATAGTACTGCCCCGCCTGCAACGACCGCGCGCCGGGGATGCTGCCGACGATCAGCAACCTCGCGCGCGGGCCGGCGATCGGGGCAAACGAATCGACCCGTTCCGACATCAGTCACCGACCGCGGTCAGGATCGCGTTGAAGAGCAGCTTGAAGGTCCCGACCGGCTGACCGCGATAGGTCACATCGGCGCCATAGAGCACGATCCGTCCCTGGCCGACCCGGGCGCTGACCACGGCCGCCTTGTTCCTGAGCAGCTCCTCGCCGATCGCCCACCCCGAGACCAGCGTCTCATCGGTCCGGTAACGCGCGACGACTTCGATCGACGGGTCTTCGCCATCGACCTCGAGGATGGTGGCGCGACGGTGGACCATCGCCGCCATCGTGGCCGAGCAGCCGCGACCGAGCCGATGGCCGCGGTCGACCTCGATCGCCAGCAGCGAACCCGGCACGTAGAACTCGTCACGCGTGGCCAGCCGTTCGCCCTGATCCGCGGCGACATGGACGCCGACCTCGATCGGCAGGCCGAAGTGCCGGATCACCTTCTCGACCTCGCCGCCGAGGGCCAGCAGCGTACCGCCCTGCTCGACGAACTCGCGCAGCGCCGGCAGCACCTTCGCCGCCGTCAATGGCGTCGCCCGAGCCTCGAGGTTGCTCCAGTCCTCGAACGGCGGCAGGGCCTCGCGCAGCTTGACCAGGTCCGGCGGTTCGCGTCGTCGCCGGGCGGCTTCGAGGTCGCGCGACCCGGGCAGGCCGGTGTGGAACACGAGCACGTCGAAATCGGTGCGCAGCCCGCCACGCTCGATACGGTCGCCGAACACCTGGCGCACCGGGAAGCCGAACTCCTCGAGGATCCACTGATCCCAGCCGGTCGCCATGCTGCCGCCGAAGACATCGAACAGCCCGAGGCGCGCCGGGCGCAGCTGTTCCGACACCTCACCGGCGGCGCGATCGACACCGATGACGGGCACGCCGGTCGCAGCCGCGACTTCGGCCAGCACCGCGCGCGAGGCCTCGGTGCGCGGCACGAAGTAGTGGCCCTCGGGCGACCATTCGACCCGGCAGGCCGCGGCGTGCAGGCGATTGATGGCGATCACGGTGTGGCTGTCGTGCGGCGACAGCCGGTAGCCGGCCTTCGCCTCGGGCACCTCGCCGGGCTCGAACACCTCGGTGTCGGCCACGAGCTCGAACGGCCCTTCGAGCGCATCACGACTGCGCACCACCTGCACGTCCATCTGCATCGCCAGGGTCCAGCCGGCCGAGTCGTACGGCGGCACCGGCTTGCCATCCTCGATGTCGTCGGGGTGCCATTGCGGTTCGAACATGTCGAGCACATGCGGGCGGTAGGCCTGGGCCGCCTGCACCACGAACGAACCCTGCGGCACCGTCTCGCCGTTCACTTCGAACGGAGCGGTGGCGCGGTGCACCTCGACCCCGCAGCGCCCCAGCGCCCGAACCAGCCGGCTCGCCGCGGCCCGGTCCGGCTGGTCGCGGCGCAACACGTAGGCCCGGGGATCGCGCAACAGCGGGTCGCGAAAGGCCGAGTCGGGATCGTCGCGCTTCTCGGCGGCGTCGACCAGGGATGGCGTCGGCGTCCAGTGGTCGCGACTGCCGCGTTCGATCGAACGCGTCGCCATCGTCCAGATGCCGTGCAACAGCTCGCGGCGATGACGGGCGGCGAAGTCGAGGATGGCGAAGTTCGCGGTCTGCAGGTAGTCGATCGTCTGCCGTGCGTGCCACAGCTGGCTCGGCACCGGATCGGGGTAGTCGCCGTACGACAGCCGTCGGTTCAGCGGTTGGGTCAGCGGCGTCGGCTCGGGCCGGCCGAACACCTCGGTCAGGATGCCGATCACGTTGTGGAAGTAGTTGGTCGTGCGCAGGCCGCCGTTCCACCAGCCCGAATAGGGCGCGCCGCTGCGGCTGATGACGCCCGGCTTGCCCTCGTGGGCGAAGCGGGCATTGATGTGGGCGGCGACGATCTCGATGCCACGCGTCACCATCGGGTCGGTGTAGTAGTTCTGCGGATCGCGGAACGGCGGCGTGAAGATGATCGTGCCGCGCGGCGCCGACTGATGGTGGTTGTAGACGATCTGCGGGCACCAGCTCCGATAGAAGACCCGGTTGACGTTCTGCGCCTCGAGCTGATTGCAGGCGTAGAAATCGCGGTTGTTGTCGTGACCGACGTAGCGCTGATAGAGCACCGGGATCGCCATGCTGCGCGTCGCGCGGTAGGCATCGGCGATCAGCTCGTAGCCGTCGGGGTTGACCGGACAGGCCAGCAGCACGACCTCGTCGAGGATGCGCCGCACCTCGTCGTCCTGGCGCGAGTTCATCTGCCAGACCAGCTCGATGATGTTCTGGCCGGCGATCGCCTCGGTGGCGTGCAGACCGGCGTCGATCCAGACGAAGGCGCGCCCCTCTTCGGCCATCGCCCGTGCCGCACCGTCGTCGATGCCGCGTCCCTTGCTCAGCCGCTGACAGATCGTGCGCAGGCGCTCGATGTGCTGCAGGTTCTGCGGCGCGCTGATGACCGCCATCAGCATGCGCTGGCCGTAGCTCGTCGCGCCGATGTCGACCAGCCGCATGCGATCGCTGCCGCGCTCGATGGCACGGAAGTAGCGCACCATGTCGGTGTAGTTGCAGAGCCGGAAGTCGGCGCCGACCTCATGGCCGAGGAACTCGACCGGACTCGGGACCTGGGCCAGGGCCGATCGCGACGGCCCGGCGAGAACGAGGAGAGCCGTGACGAGCGCGCGCTTCAGCATGGCTCCGATCCTACGAACCGATCGGGCCCGACGCGCAGGTGACGCAGGCAAACCTCGAGCAGACCCCTGTAGAGTCACGCCGATGAAGCTCCTCGCCGCAATCGTCGCCTGTCTGGTCGGTCACGCCGGCCTCGTCGCCCAGGACACCGATCCCGGCCAGGCCGACGACACCTTCGTCACCAAGGAGCTCTGCGGCTTCGAGGTCAGGCTCGTCAACGGCTTCGGCGGTCACGCGCTGCACGACGAGGTCATGCGGCTGCTCGAGGATCAGCTCTATCGGATCACTCGCGTCGCCCCAGAGCCCGCCCTCGGCAAGCTGCGCAAGGTGCCGATCTGGATCGGCCACGAGGACCCGCGCCACGCCGCGAAGTGCATGTTCTATCACCCGAACCCGCGCTGGCTCGCGGACAACGACTACCCGACCCGGCTGGCCGGAGGGGTCGAGGTGGCCAACGCCCGCAACTTCCTGCGCTGGACGCTCGACCAGCCGTGGATGGTGCTGCACGAGCTGGCCCACGCCTATCACCATCAGGTGCTCGGCTACGGCAACGCCGATATCCGCGCCGCCTTCGGCGCAGCCAAGAAGGAAGGTCTCTACCAGAAGGTGCTGCGCATCGGCGGGACCGAGGAGAAGCACTACGCGTTGACCAACGAGCAGGAGTACTTCGCCGAGGCGACCGAGGCCTACTTCGGCACCAACGACTTCTATCCGTTCGTGCGCAGCGAACTGCGTCGCTACGACCCGCGCTGTCACGCGATGCTCGAGAAGGTCTGGGGCAAGCGCCGGCAGTGATGGGCCGCGCGGCCGTTCACGGACAGACGATCGCCAGCCCGGCGCTCGTCGTCACCTGCGCCGCCGCGACCTCAAGGCCGACGACCTGCGCCGTGAACGACACCGCGCCGCTGCCGCCAGGCAGCGCGATCGTCCAGCGCGCGGCTCGTCGATCGACGTTCTGCCACAGCAGAACGACCGGCGTCAGCAGCAGCGAGCAGCCCGGCGCGACCGGCAGCGGCACGGCCGACCGATCGAAGCCGAGGGCGGCGATTGCGAGGTCGGTGTCGGTCGGCCAACGCGCGACGAGATCGACGGCGCCGTACAGGTTCGCCACCGCATCGAGCGCCACGGCGCCACAGCCCGACCCGAATGGCGAGGTCTGCGCCGGCGTCGCCTCGAAGCGGATCGACAGCGTCCCGGCGACGGTGCCGTGATACGAGAGGCGCGAACCCCAAGGCCCCTGGATCACGCCGGCGCTCGCGGCCGTTGTCAGTCGGACCGAGGCGATGGTCAGTCCGGCCGGCAGCGTGAACGGGATCACCGCCGAGCCCGTCGCTTCGTTCGTGCCGTCATCGCCGAGGTCGAAGGCGAACACGGCGGTCCCGGTGCCGGTCGCGGTCGGTGTCCACGAGATCACGAACTGCCCATCGATCGGTCGCAGGGCGTAGAACTCGTGCCGCGTCGTGCTGTCGATCGCGGCCTGCGTCGCGGAAAGCGCATCGCAGGTGTAGGCGAAGCCGAGGCTCACGGCCGTCGAGTCGGCCCGTTGGCCGTAGTCGAGCACCACCGTGCCGGCATTCTCGGTGGCCACCAGATGCAGGCCTGACGAGAGGTCCGTGCCCGGACCCCGCACGACGCTGATGGCACCGGCCGCGACGACGATGCCGGCCGAGGACGCCAGGGTCGCGGCCTGCGCCGTTGCGGTAGCCGCGCCGGCGAGGGCGGCAAGGAGCATGATGGCATGGTTCTTCAGGGGGCCTCCGCAGAAGCCTACCCCACCACGTTGAGGTGGCCGCGCCTCGTCGGGGCAGCCTCTCGGAGCGGGACCGGACGATCCCGGAGATCAGGTCCCGAGGACGCAGAGCAGCGGGTTACTCACGGCAACACCCGCCGCATTGGCCGCCGGGTCGAGAACCACGCCCTGAGCGTGCAACACCGCGCCGATCAGTGCAGGTTGGTTCGGAATCGTGAGGTTCGTCGAGACCGTGCCGGCAACCGCGCCCGTGGTCACGGTCGACTCGAGGGCCGCCTGCAGGATGCAGCCCGGTGCGCCGAGGGCAGCGCCGTCGAATGGCAGCGTGAGTCCACCCCAGGACGTGTTCGATGCCCCGAAGCCGATGACCGCCGTGCCGGGGACGTTGTTGATGGCGGCCTGGAACGTGGTCCCGAGCACCGGGCGGCTGCCGTTGAGAGCTCCGAGGGCCGGGACGCCGAGCGAACTGCTGCAACCCTGCCCGTATGGCGTAGCCGACGCCTGCGTCAACCCGAACACGGCGAGTTCATCGATCTCCAGGTTGCCGCCACTCCCGGCGAGCGAGAACTCGGCCCGCATGATGCCAAGCGGGGTGATGACGCCGAGGAAACCCACGTCGCCCACAGCGTTGCAGTTCTCGGCCACGCTGATCGTGGTGCCCGCTGTCGTGGTCACCGTCAACGTGATCGTGCTGACGAACGGGTTGCCGTCGTAGTCGTCGAAGACCTGAGCACCGATGCCGTACACCGGCCGGGAGAACGGCATCACGAGACTTCGACTGCCGTATCGCGGCGCCGGAATCAGCCCCCCGCCGGAGAACACCAACGTCCCGCAGCCGGCACGCCACCCGCCCCGAAAGATCGTCGGCACCGGTGTCGGGAACGTGATCAACCCGGAGAACAGGGATGGCACCGAGCTGCCGTTGCTGCCGTTGAAGCTCTCCTGCAGCAGCGGAGAGCCTCCCCCGGCGGCGAGGAACGCAGTGCGATTGCCAAAGGTCTGGGCCAGGATCGGACCGGCCAGGAGAACGAGTGCGAAGAGATGGGGGGTCGTGTTCATGATTGACTGGCGGAGCCTGGGGCTCCGAGGTCAGCGATGAGATGCGTCGCCATCACCACGACGGCCGCAGCCGCCAGGTGGGGACACGTCGTGCCCCGGATCGGTGTGCTCCGGCGCGGCCTTGAACATGGCCGCGAGCCGCTGCAGTGCGCGGGCGTGACGCTTCTTCGCCGCCTCCCGGCCGATCTCGATCCGCGCGGCGAAGTTGGCGAGGCTCATGCCGTCGAGGTAGACCGCCTCGATCACCTCACGGTCCTTGGCGGCCATCGCCGCGAGATGCCGCCGCAGCAGTGTCCGATCCTCGGTGCGAACGACCTTGTCCTCGACGGTGGAGCCATCGTCTGCCATGTCCACCACGATCTCGGCCAATGGCACCTCGCGGTGGCGGTCGCGTTTGGCCGCCCGAGCGCCGCGGATCACGTCGAGCATCGCATGGCCGACGATGCGCCTCAGCCAGGCGGCCAGCTGCGCGCGTTGTTCGCCGGCGAAGTCCGCGCGGTGCTGGAACGCCCGACGCAGCACCGTCGACTTGAGATCCTCGCGACCGAAGGCCGGATCGCGTCCCCGCCACTGCCCGGCGATGAGCGCCTCGAGCCAGGGGGACAGGCGATCGCACAGCTCGCCGAAGGACTCGGCATCGCCGCCTCGGGCCTGACGGATCAGGTCGCCGGTCGAAGCCAGATCCAACTCACGCACGATGCCGTCGAGGATCGCATCCGATGGACCGGCGTCAGGCGATTCGGCGGCTGGGAGTTCTTCGTCGCGAGGGAGCATCGTGAGGTAGACGCCATGCAGGACGAGTTGGGGACTCCGAACCTGTCGACCGGTGAGCCCCGCGGCAAGGCCCAGATATGCTAGCACCGATGCCCGCAGGTCAGGATTTCGGCAACGACCCCGCGGCCGAGGTCTTCCTCGATGTCTTCGATCTGCCCGCGGCCCAGCGCGAGGCACGGCTGGCGACGGTGCCGCCCGAGGTCGCCGAGGAGGTCCGCCAACTGATGCGGTTCGGCGCCGAGACCCTTGCCTACGTGCGCAGCGGCGCTCTCGAGTGGCGCCACCTTCGGCGCGTCGATCCGGCGATGATCGGCCGCCGCCTGGGTTCGTACCGGCTGGATGCCCTGATCGGGATGGGTGGACACGGTGCCGTGTACCGTGCGACCCGGATCGACTTCGAGCAGACCGTGGCGATCAAGGTGTTGCAGAGCACGACCCTGGATCTCGTGGCGCGGTTCCGACGCGAACGACAGGTGCTCGCGAGCCTGGGGGGACATCCCAACATCGTCGGGCTGATCGACGGTCAGGTCGACGCCGACGGCACCTCGTACATCGCGATGGAGTTCGTCGCCGGTGAGTCGATCGTTCACCACTGCGACGACGCCGGCCTGGGGCCGACGGAGAGGATCGGCTTGGTTCGCGAGGTCTGCAGCGCCGTGCAGTACGCCCACGATCGCGGCGTCTGGCACCGCGACCTGAAACCGGACAACATCCGTGTCCAGGACTCGAGGGCGATGCTGCTCGATTTCGGCATCGCCAAGGTGCTCGAACACGGTTCCGTGCCGAGCGGACCATGGGTGACCGGCGATGAGACCTCGCCGTTCACGCCGCTGTACGCGAGTCCCGAACAGCTCGCGCGGGAGGTGTTCTCCGCGGCCAGCGAGGTCTACTCGATCGGCGTCATCCTGTTCGAGCTCATGGTCGGCCGACTGCCGTACGAACTGCCGCCGCGCGCGATCTTCGACGACGTCATGCGCGCCGTATGCACCACGCCGCCGCTGTCGGTCACGCAGGCCGCCGCTGCTGCCACCGCCGAGACGGCAGCACGCCGTGGCTTGACGGTCGACGCGCTTCGGCGTTGGGCCGCCGGCGATCTCAGCCTCATCGTCGCCAAGGCCCTGCGCAAGGCTCCCGAGGAGCGCTACCAATCGCCGCAGCTGCTGCACGACGATCTGGGGCGCCTGCTCGCCAACCAGCCGGTGCTCGCGGCGGCGCCTTCGTGGCCCTATCGAGCGCGGAAGTTCCTTCGGCGCCACCCCATTGCCGCCGCGGTCGGCGCGCTGGTGACCAGCCTGCTCATGATGCTGGTCTACGGAGCGCAGCGGGTACTGGCGCTCCAACATCGGCTCGCGATCATCGCCGAGACCGAACACACGATCGAGCTGTTGGACGTCGCCGAGAACGAACTCGTCGTGAGCATCGAAGGACGGCGACGACTCGATGAATGGTATGCCGAAGCCACCCGCCTCTCGGAGCGGCGTGAGGACTATCTCGCGCTCCTGGATGAGCTGCAGCGGAACGGCACGCCCGTTCCGGAAAACCGGCCATGGCAAAACAAGTTGCGCGAGGAGCAACACAAC
>JAGQRA010000253.1 GCA_020425885.1 Planctomycetota bacterium
CAGGGCGAAGCCGAAGGTCTCGTGCTGCGCGGGCGTCGGCCGGGCGCTCTTCCATTCGCTGGCATCATGACAACGCTTGCAGTCGTCGACCTTCGGCAGCAGCAGGGCGGTCGGCGCCGCTGCGTTGCCCCCATGCGGATTGTCGTGGCAGCCGGCACACGCGCGCGCCGGCTGCGGTTCGAGGCGCAACGTCGCCGTCGAATGGGGGCCGCTGTCGGCATGACACTGCGCGCAGGCGACGCCGGCATGGCCGCCAGACAGCGGGAAGTCGGCGTGCGGGAAGCCCGGGGCCTTGCGCCACTCCTGCTCCTGGCCATGGCAGCTCTCGCAGTCCTGGCCGTAGCCGCCGTCATGGGAGTCATCGTGACAGCCGGTGCAGCTCTGCTCGAGGCCGAGGAAACGTCCTCCTGCCGGCGGGTCGAACTCGGCGGCGTGCAGGTGACAACGTTCGCAGGTCAGCGCGGCGTGCGCCCCCTTCAACGCGAAGGTGACATGGCGATGGTCGTAGTCCTTGACGTCGACCTCGGCGCGCACGAACGAGTACGGCGGCAGCAGCGTGACGGTGTCGCCATGATGATCGCTGTGGCAGGAACCGCAGAGTTCGCGGTCGGCGGCCGGCAGGTTGCCGTGGACGCCAGTGGACCTGGCGAGCTGGTCGCCGATCGCCTCGTGGCACTCGGTGCAGGCCTTGGCGTCGATGCCGGCACCCGATTGATGGCAGGCGTCGCAACCGGAGGTGCGGTGGTTCCGCAGCGCCCGTTCATGAGCCGGATTCAACGGTCCGGGACCGGCCCTGGTGCCGCCGAAGTCGTACCAGGTGATGAACAGTACGATGGCCAGTGAGACCACCGGCAGCAGCCAGCTCGCCACCTTCATGTCAGTCTCCGAACCCGGGGAGGACGCCGAAGTCGACGCCGCCGTAACGGACCGCCATCACGATATGCACGAGGGTCAACAAGGTCAGCAGCAAGGCGAGCCAGCGATGCAGCCAGCGCCAGGTCGAGAGCAGCCCGCGCACCTCTTCGAAGTGGAGCAGCTGCATCGCGAGGCGGTGTGACCTGCGCGCCAGCGAGATGATGTGGTGCACTTCGGCATCCGGGATGCCTTCCTCATGCGCCTGCAGGCGTAGCCGTCTCATTTCGCGACGCAGCGTGAGCTGGCTCCGCAGCAACCCGACGACGCGGGCGCAGAAGCCGCGGCCGAGGGTCGCGCCGGTCGCGAGCTCGTCGACGTGGCGGCGAACGTGGGCGCCGAAGCCGCGGCCGTAGCGGTCCCATTCGCCGGCGATCGCCGCGACCTGGGTCTGCAGCTCCTCGAGGTCCTGCTGGCGGCCGTTCTGGGCGCGCGGCACGAAGGCGTAGAACCAGCGGCCGACGACGCCGGCGGCGACGACCACGATCATCGCCATCAGGGCGTGTCCGCCGGCGCCTTCACGCAGCTGGTAGCCGCTGTGCAGCAGGGCGCACAGGCTGGCGCCGAGGCCGGTGGCGACGTGCATGCTCATCCAGCCCTTCAGCGATCCGGGGAGCCGGCGGCCGAAGCGTGGCGAACGGCGCCACAGGTAGAGCAGGTTGAGCAGCAGCAGGGTCGCGGCGGCGAGGCCGGCGAGCAGGCCGACGGTGCCCTGCGGTCTGAGGTAGTCGTGTTCGGCCAGCCCCACGCGCAGTCCGGCGGCGAGGTCGTAGTAGCCGGAGTACCACTGTCGCCAGGCGAACAGTCCGACCAGCGCGGCCAGCGTCGTCGACAGCGCGATCAAGAGGCCGGTGCCGCGGTCGGCGTCGACCTGTTCGGGCGGTCGCAGGCTCGGGTCGAACGAGACCCCTGCCGCTTCGAGCAGCGGGAACGGCGGCGTGCCACCGGCGAAGATGAACACCTCGTCGTTGACGAGGCGGACCTCGGTGGCGGTCGCGACGCCGCCGTTGCCATGATCGTCATCGGCGGCCTGGTTTCCCGCGGCGTCGATGGCGGCGCCGGCCTTGCAGCGCAGGATGACGACGTCCTCGGCGATCTCCTCGACGGTGCTCTCGAACAGGACCCGGACCTTGTCGGCCCGCATCGCGGCCTCGATCCGTTCTTCGTTGCGCGACTTGAGCCTGGAGAACGCGGCCTGCCGATAGCTCAGCGTGACGGTGTTGCCGGGTTGCTCGGACAATCCGATCGCGGCTTCGATGGCGCTGTCGCCGCCGCCGACGACGAGGATCGCGCGGTCCTGATAGCTCTCGGCGTCGAGCAGGGAGTAGGCGACCTTGGGCAGGTCTTCGCCCGGCACCCCGAGCCGCCGTGGCGAGCCGCGGCGGCCGAGTGCGAGCACGACGTTGCGCGCGTGCAGTCTCCCGCGCGAGGTCATGATCCTGAAGGTGCCGTCGTCGAGCGATTGGATCGACTCCAACCTCGTGTTCAGGTGGACGGGCAGCTCGTGCTGCTCGGCGAGCCCCTGCCACAGCTCGATGAGTTCTTCCTTGGTGTACTCGAGTCGCGACAGCCTGCCGTGGAGCGGCAGGTCCATCGGCTGGGTCATCACCAGCTTGCGCCGTGGGTAGGATGCGACCGTGCCGCCGATCTCGGCGGTCTGATCGATGCCGAGGCCGTTCAGGCCGAGCTCTTCGGCCGCGAGCATGCAGGCAAGGCCGGCCGGTCCGAGGCCGACGACGACGACATCGTGCGGTTGCTTGCGGCCGATCGCGCCACTGTCGGCCCTGCCGCCCGCGCTCTGCATGCCGGCGGCCTCGAGCCGCCCGGCGATCTCGCGGGCCACGTTGGCGCCGTGCTGGACCGCGGTGCGAACGAGGGCGAAGCCGGTGATCTCGCCGGCGAGGAACAGGCCCGGCGTACCGACCGCCTCGCCGTTCTCGTCGATCGCGGGCAGGTCCCTGCGATCCGTGATGTCGCCGAGGGTCAGGGCGATGGCGGCCGTCGGGCAGGCCTTGGCACACAGGCCGTGGCCGACGCAACGCGCACCGTGAACCACGACCGCCTGACCGTAGGCAAGTGCCAGCACGCCGTCTTCGGGGCAGGCCCGCACGCAGGCGCCGCAGCCGATGCAATTGGCGAGGTCGACCTTGGGATGCTGCAGGCGGGCGCGGTGGCTGCCACGTGCCTTGGCCGCGGTGCGATCGGCCAGGTTCTGTTGGAAGTGGGCAAGCTCGTGTCGCCGCCGCAGCAGAGCTGCGATGGAGAGCATCAACAGGACGACCGGGATGGCGAATGCGAACAGGTCCACAGGCAGCTTGCAGTACGCGAAGGGCATGCCAACTGACCGGTGCCCGTTGGCTGGCCCTACGAGTCTCCCTATCGGAGTGGCCGAGGATATTCCCGCATTCGAAATCGTCCCTGTCGCCCCGTGACGCGGTGTTCTCTCGAAAGACGTCGGTGGCCGACACGCTGTCGGATTATCGGGCACCGGTTTCCGGACACGCCGCGTAGTGCGGTTTCGGCGTGGTAGGTTTTCTCCGCCGGACAGGTGCGGGTCGGCCTTGCTTCGAACGGGCCAGACCCGCTTGCCGCCTGTCGTCGGAGGCTGGGATTCCGGTCACGTTCCCCGGCCCGCGGGCTCTCGGCTTCGACGGGTGCCACCGCTGACGCATCCAGTTCCTCATGCACGAAGGCTCACGATCCATCGCCATCGACGACTTGCTGGCCCAGTCGGGTTGGGTGACCGCATTGGTGCGCGGGATCGTGAAGGATGCGGACCTGGCCGATGACATCGTCCAGGAGACCTGGCTCCGGGCCATTCGCAGTCGCCCCAAGGCAGCCTACGGAACGCCGTCGGTGCGGCTGTGGCTCGCCACGGTGGCGCGGCGGGTCGCGATGCGATGGGCCAGCAGTGATTCGGCGCGCCGTCGGCGGGAGCAGGCCGTGGCCGTCGACGAGGCCGTCGACCCGGAGGTCTACACCGAACGCATCCGGCTGCAGAGAGAGGTGGCCACGCATGTGCTGGCGCTCGACGAACTGCACCGCCAGGCCGTGGTGATGCGCTACCAGGATGGCCTGGCGCCGAAGGAGA
>JAGQRA010000254.1 GCA_020425885.1 Planctomycetota bacterium
CACCCTTGAAGATCCACACCTTGCAGCCGAGCGCACCCGACTTGGTGACGGCGGTGGCGAAGCCGTAGTCGAGCTGCGCGCGCAGCGTGCCGCACGGCACGCGGCCCTTGCGGAACATGCCGACGCGCGACATCTCGGCGCCCTGCAGGCGACCGGCGACACGGATCTTGATCCCCTTGGCGCCGGCAGCGATCGACGTGTCGGCGACCTTCTTCAGGGCGCGACGGTAGTTGATGCGCTTGCCGAGCTGCTCGGCGATGGCCTCGGCGACGAGGCTCGCCTCCATCTCGGGGCGGTGCACCTCGATGATCTTCATGCGCACCGGCTTTCCGGTCAGCTTCTCGAGCTCCATGCGGAACTCGTCGACCTTGGTGCCCTTCTTGCCGATCAACACGCCGGGACGGGCGGTGTGGACGAAGACCGTGACGAGCTCACCCGTGCGTTCGATCTCGACCTTCGGGATGGCAGCGAACTGCCACTCCTTGCGGATGAACTTGCGGATCTTCTGGTCTTCGACCAGGTTCTTCGCGAAGTCCTTCTTGTTCGCGTACCAACGCGAACGCCATTGCTCGGTGACACCGATGCGGAAACCGGTGGGATGGACTTTCTGACCCATGTTATTCCTCGCCTCCCGTCGCCGTCGTATCGGCTACGTCGACCGTCTCGGCCACCTGCGTACCCTGCGCCTCGGGATCGGCGACGTGCACGTGGATGTGGCAGGTGCGACGCTTGATCGGCATCGCGCGGCCCTGCGGGCCCGGGCGCAGACGACTCCCGCCGGGCAGCGGCGGGCCATCCTGCGCGAAAGTCTGGGCGACGACGAGCCGATTGGCACGCACGCTCGGGTTCTGCAGCGCATTGGCGACCGCGGAGGCCAGCACCTTGTAGATGGCGCGCGCGGCCAGGTGGCGATCATGCCGCAGATCGTCGAGGGCCGCATTGACGGAACGACCCCGGATCAACGCGAGGACCCGGCGCGCCTTGTAGGCACTCATGCGGGCACGACGATGAACTGCTCGGACTTCGAAGCTCATGTTCAGTCCTTCTTGGAGTGACCGCGGAAGGTCCTGGTCGGGGCGAACTCGCCGAGACGGTGGCCGACCATGTCCTCGCTGACGAAGACCTTGAGGAAGGCGCGACCGTTGTGGACGTTGAAGGTGTGGCCGACGAAGTCTGGCAGGATGACGCTCGCGCGCGACCAGGTCTGCATCGGGTTGCGGGTGTTGTTGTTGTTCTGGGCCTCGACCTTCTTGAGCAGGCTCGGGTGGACGAAGGGGCCCTTCTTGATGCTGCGACTCATCGTGTGCTCCGGGTGATCTCTCGAGTTCTGTCAGGCCTCAGCTGCCGCTACCGACTGCGATGTGCTTGCCCGGCGGTCGACGCCGGAGGATCAGCGAGTTGCTACGCGCCTTGCCGCGACGCGTCTTGACGCCCTTGGCCAGCTTGCCGGTCGGCGAACAGGGGTGACGACCACCACCGGTGCGACCTTCGCCACCACCCATCGGGTGGGCGACGGGGTTCATCGAGGTGCCGCGGTTGTGCGGGCGACGACCGCGGTGGCGGGTGCGACCTGCCTTGCCCCAGCGAACGTTCTTCCAGTCCTTGTTGCCGATCTCGCCGATCGTGGCGCGGCATGCGGCCTGGACCTTGCGGGTCTCGCCGGACGGCATGATCAGCGTCGCATACTGGCCTTCGCGGGCGAGCAGCTGACAGGTCGTGCCGGCGGACCGCGCGATCTGGCCGCCGCGACCCGGCTGCAGCTCGACGTTGTGGATCTGCAGCCCGGTCGGGATCGAACTCAGCGGCATGCTGTTGCCGACCTCGGGCTCGACGTGGTCGCCGGAGACCACGGTCATCCCGACCACGAGCCCCTTCGGCGCCAGGATGTAGCGCTTCTCGCCATCGGCATAGTGCAGCAGGGCGAGGTCGGCGGTGCGGTTGGGGTCGTACTCGATCGCCGCGACCTTGGCCGGCACGCCGTCCTTGTTGCGACGGAAGTCGACGAGACGGTAGAGCTTCTTGGCACCACCGCCGCGGAACCGGCTGGTGATGTGACCATGCGCGTTGCGACCGGAGTGCTTGGCCAGCCGAACGGTCAGCGACCGCTCGGGTCGTTTGCCCTTCGTCAGATGGCTGAAGTCGAGGACCGACGAGTTGCGTCGGCCTGCCGATGTCGGCTTGTAGATCTTGACTGGCATGGCGTGTTTCCTGCTGAGTCCGGTTATGGGCGAAGGAGGGCCGGGTCGGCTGAAGGGGCTCCTATGCGACCTCGATCGTCTCACCCTTCCGCAAGGTGACGACGGCCTTCTTCCAGGGACGCGTCGCGCCCGGACGACCGAACATGCGACGGCGCTTGCTCGGCATCCTGATGATGTTGACCGCCTCGACGTGGACCGAGAACAGCGTCTCGATCGCCTTGCGGACCTCGACCTTGTTGGTCTTCGGCGACACCTCGAAGCAGAACTGGTTGCACCGCTGCTGCATCGAAGTCGTCTTCTCGGTCATGAGCGGACGACGGATCACGTCGTAGTATTGCGTGGGGTTGGCCATGATCAGGACTCCGTCGTGGCAGCAGCGGCAGCTTCACCGCTGAACTTCTTCTGGACCATCTCGAACGCATCGGGCGTCAGGACGAGATAGCGACGCAGCAGGACCTGCCGGGCGTTGAGATCGTCCACCGTGCAGACATCGACGAGGGGCACGTTGCGCAGCGACAGGCACAGGTTGCGATCGACGGCCGAAGTGACCACCGTCGCGCTCTTCAGCATGCCGAGCCCGCTGAGGATGCCGTGCGCAGCCTTCGTGCTCGGCTTGTCCGCCGGCCAGCCGGCGGCAATGCCGACCTCGCCGTCGCGGAACTTGGTGTAGATCGCGTTGCGCAGCGCCGCCCGCCGCGCCTTCTTCGGCATCTTGTAGCTGTGGTCGCGCGGCTCCGGCGGGTGGATCTTGCCACCGCCACGCCACAGCGGCGACTTGGTCGTGCCCATGCGGGCGCGGCCGGTGTGCTTCTGCTTCCACAGCTTCTTGTTGCCGCCGCGCACCATCGAACGCGTCTTGGCCCGAACGGTACCCTGCCGCCGATTGGCCTCGTACATCACGATGGCGTCCTTCAGCGTGCGGCCCAGGACCTTGCTGCCGAAGCTGAGCGCATCGACGTCCTGCGACTTCACGGATCCGCCTTCGAATACCTTTACCTCGACCATGTTCGACTCGTCTGTTCGCTGGTGATTTCGTTGGTTGGCGGGGCTGGCCGGCTGGCAGGAGTCTCGGCAGACCCGACTCAGCAGGCGCGGGCCTCAGCGGCCCCGGGCCCGTCTCAGCATGCCTTGATCCTGATGTCCACGCCGGCAGGCATGTTCAACTTGCTCAGGGCGTCGACCGTCTTGGTCGTCGGCTCCGAGATGTAGATCAGGCGCTTGTGGGTGCGGATCTCGAATTGCTCCCGGCTCTTCTTGTCGATGTGCGGCGAACGCAGAACCGTGTAGCGCTCGATGCGGGTCGGCAGCGGCACCGGCCCCGCGACGCGGGCCCCGGTGCGCTTGCTCGTCTCGACGATCTCGAGCGCGGACTGATCGAGGGCCTCGTAGTCGTAGGCCTCCATGCGGATCTGGATTCGCTCTTGCATTGGTATCTGCCGGACCTGCAGGACCGGCTGGGGGTGTGGGCAGCGCCCGAATCAGTGGCAAACGGCGCGCTAACCGCTCTGCGGCAAGGGGTTACACCAATCAGTGTGCTCCCTGGAGCTTGGCGGGCGAGGCAGATTAGCGGCGACGCCCATCGGAGTCAAGTTTGCGATGCTGCACTTTTCCACTGGCCCTGGCTGGCTGGCTGGCTGGCCTGCTGGCGAGAGGAGTCTGGAGAAACGTAGCGGGTTCGGTATTCCAGCCTCACTTGTCGACCGGGGCGAAGCCGGCCGGCCGCAGCGACGCCTGCCCCAACCCCTTCGTGATCGACCGCAATCTCGTCACGTAGCCGAGCATGCTGGACAGCCGGGCGCTGCCGAGGATGCGCGCCCCGAGGCGTCCCGAAGCGACACTGGCGACCTCGGCATTGCGGGCTCCCAGGTCCGCGAGCACCGCGGCGCCGCCGTCCTCGGGACAGGTGACCTCGAACTGGACGCGTGGCTCGAGCACGATCGCCCCCGCCCGCTCGACCGCCAATTCGAACGCGCGCAGGGCGGCCTGCTCGACCAGTCCGTCCACGGGCTCGCTGAGTTCGACCTCCTCCACGGTCACGGCGAACCCCACCATCGGACCGACGCGCAAACCACCGAGCAGCCGCGCCAGGACCTCGGCCTCGGCGACGGCGCCGAACTCACCGGCCGCCCCGTTCTCGATCGTCGCCGCGGCGGTCGACGACTCGGGCCGCGGCTCGAGGCGCAATCGACACCTCGCCGCGCACATGCGGCCGCCGACCACGGCGCGGACCTCGGCCTCCCCGCCCCCCGGACCGGCCACGCCTTCGCGTTGCGCGACCCGGGGCTGCGACCGCTTGAAGGGAACTTCCGTTCGTTCGGCCAGGACCTCGGCTATGACATCGAGGTGCAACTCCCCCATGCCGCGAACGGTGATCTGCCCGTGGCTGTGATCGACGCGCAGGGTCGGATCGTCGACGGCGAGCTCGCGTAACGCGGCCAGCAGCACCGGACCATCGCCGTCGCGTTCGGGCTCGAAGGTCACCGCCAGCACCGGCGCCGGGAATCTGGGCACCGGCACCGAGACGGGATGGCCGGGTGCGACCAGGGTCTCGCCGGTGCGCATGCCGAAGTCGCCCGGCAGGACGACGATCTCACCGGGCCCGGCCGCGTCGACGACGCGGTGACTCTCGCCCATCATCGACCACAGCTCGGGCACCACGAACTCCCGAGCCGACTCCCGGCAGCGACGACAGGGCGAGCCGGGCGTCAGACGGCCGCGCACGACCCGGACGTAGTTGCGCGTCGCTTCGGCGTGCTGCACCTTGAACACGAGTCCGCAGAACGGCGCCGACGGGTCGCCCGCACCTTCGACCGACCAGATGCCGGCCCGTTCGACCGCGCTCAGCGGCGGCAACAGGGAGACGACCCCGTCCAGCAGCCAGTCGACGCCGCGGTTCCACAACGCCGCTCCGCTGTAGACCGGGGTGAAGCAACCGCGCATCTGCGCCTGCTGCAGCACGGCCAGCAGCCTCGCTGCCGTGATCGCCCGGCCGGCGATGACATCGGCGAGCATCGCTTCGTCCGCATCCGCCGCGATCTCCACCAGGCGGTCGTGGGCCGCGGCCAGCTCGGCGCGCAGCCGCGGCACGATGGCCGCTTCGGGCGCGCCCTCGAACCACTGCACCGCTCCGGTCACGGCATGGCCGATGCCGGCGAACGCCCCCGCCGCATCGCGGAACGGCACCACCACCGGCCCCATCGTGCGTTCGAAGCGTTCGGCGAGTTCGGCGGTGACGGCCGCGAAGTCGGCACCGGGACGATCGAGCTTGTTGACGAACACGAGGCGCGGCAGCCGGCGGGACTCCGCCTGACGCCAAACCGCTTCGGTCTGCGACTCGATGCCGCGAACCCCATCGACGACGACCACGACGCCGTCGAGCACATGCAGGCAGCGCTCGACCTCGGCGGTGAAATCGACGTGCCCCGGCGTGTCGACGATCTGCAGCGTGTGCTCGTTCCAGGTCACGCGTGTGGCGGCCGCGGTCACCGATATGCCACGGCTCTTCTCGAGCGGCATCCAGTCCATCGCGGCCGTACCCTCGTCGACGCTGCCGACGAACGACTGCGCCCCCGTATCGTGCAGGATGCGCTCGGTGAGCGTGGTCTTGCCCGCGTCGATATGGGCCACGATCCCGAAGGTGCGCAGACGATCCATTGGCCGTCACAACCTATCGGGCGGACGACCGCTCGGCCACGCCACGCCGACGATCAGTGGGCCGCTCGCGGCCCGGCTCCACCGCCCTGGGTGATGCCCCGCATCTGCATCTTCAACTCGTCCGGGTTGTCGGAGGCAGCCAACGCGTCCTCGAGGCTGATGTTGCCGGCCTGGAACAGCCGGATCAGCGACTGGTTGAAGGTCATCGTGCCGTAGTAGCTGCCTTCCTGCAGCGCCTTGGGCAGCATCCGCGTCGAGCCGGCCTCGATCAGCTCGCGCACCGTCGGCGTGTTGATCAGCATCTCGACCGCCGGGACCATCGCCGTGCCGTCCTTGTTCTTGACCAGGCGCAGCGAGCAGACGCCGGCGAGATTCAGCGCCAGCTGCAGCCGCACGAGCTCGTGCTGGTGCGGCGGGAAGAAGGTGATGATGCGTTCGACGGTCTGCACCGCATTGACGGTATGCAAGGTCGAGAACACCAGATGGCCGGTCTCGGCGGCCGAGATCGCGGCCGACACCGTCTCGGCGTCACGCATCTCGCCGATCAGGATCACGTCCGGCGACTGCCGCATCGCCTGCCGCAACGCCTGCGAGAAGCAATCGACGTCCGAGCCGATCTCGCGTTGGTTGACGATCGAGCGCTTGTCTTCGAAGCGGAACTCGATCGGGTCCTCGATCGTGATGATGTGCTTGTTCATCGTCCGGTTGACGAACTCGATCATCGATGCCAGCGTCGTCGACTTGCCCGAGCCGGCGATTCCCGTCGCCAGCACGAGGCCGCGCTTCAGCGACGCCAGCCGCTTGAGCGGATCGACCGGCAGGTTCAGCTCCTTGAACGAGGGGATCTCGGCCTTGATCGCGCGCAGCACGAAGCCGACCTCGCCGCACTGATGGAACGCATTGCAGCGGAAGCGGCCGACGCCCGGCACCACCACCGCGGTGTCGGTCGCGCCGGTCTCCTCGAACTCCCGGCGGCCGCGCTCGTTGAGGACCTCCTCGGCGAAGGACCGCATCAGCTCGGGCGGCAGCGGCTGGTCGCCGAGGAACCGGATCACGCCGGCGACACGGACCGCAGGACAACCATGGGTCTTGAGCACGAGGTCGGAGGCGTTCTCCTTGACCATGATGCGCAGGAAATCCCGCAGCTTGGGCAGGCGAGAGGAGCTGGTCGTCTGAGAGCTGTTGGTCGTTGCGGTCACGGGTCCTCCGGAGTGCCCCCTGGTATCGGCATTCGGACGCGATGACCGAAGCGGGCTACCGACGCCGCGACGGCGCTTAGCGCGGAACTTCCCGCAACACCGCGATGACGGCCTGCAACAGCTCCTTCAGGCCTTTCCCCGTGGCGCTCGAGATCGGCATCACCGGCTTGCCGATCGCCGTCGCCAACGCCGCCGCCCGCTGCCGGGAGGCCTCGTCCTCGACCTTGGTGGCGACGACGATCGATGGCCGCGCCGCCAGCTCCGACGAGTGCCCTTCGATCTCGCGCCGCACGGTGGCATGGGCGATCGCCGGCTCCGCGCCCGGCAGATCACCGCAATCGACGAGGTGCAGCAGCAGCCGGGTCCGCTCGATGTGCTTGAGGAACTTGTCACCGAGCCCCTTGCCCTCGTGCGCGCCCTCGATCAGGCCCGGGATGTCGGCGACGACGACCGTCGAGTCGCCCGGTCCCTGGGCGATGCCCAGCATCGGCTCGAGCGTCGTGAACGGGTACGACGCGATCTTCGGCCGCGCCTTGGTGAGCGCGGACAGCAGCGTCGACTTGCCGGCGTTGGGCAACCCGAGCAGGCCGACGTCGGCGATCAGCTTGAGCGACAACCTGATCCGACGCTCCTCGCCGTCCTTGCCGGTCTCGGCGGTGCGCGGCGTGCGGTTGGTCGCGGTGGCGAACCGGCTGTTGCCGCGACCGCCGTAGCCGCCGCGCGCGATGGTCCACGGCACGTCGGGCTTGTCGAGGTCCATGAGCACGTTGCCGCGCGCGGCATCGAGCACGACCGTGCCGACCGGCAACTCGACGACGAGATCCTCGCCGGCCTTGCCGCAGCAATCCTTCGAACCGCCCTGCTGCCCATTCCTGGCCGCGAGCACGCGCTGGCCGGTCAGGTGATAGAGCGTGTTCTTGTGCGTCGTCGGCAGGAACACGACGTCGCCGCCGTTGCCGCCGTCGCCGCCGTTGGGGCCGCCGCGTTGCGTGTTGGCATCGCGCAGGAACGAGATGCAGCCATCGCCGCCCTTGCCCGCGCGCACGGAGATCTCGAGTTCATCGAGAAACATGTCTGGCTCGCGGAATTGTCAGCTTCCGGCCGCGTCGTGGCGGGCGATCACGCCGCCTGCTGGCGAAGGTCTATTCCTCGCCGAGGGTATCGACGTGGATCTTGCGGTTGCTCTGGAAACGCACGATGCCCGGCGCCACTGCGAACAAGGTGTCGTCGTTGCCGCGGCGCACGTTGCGGCCGGGGTGGAACTTGGTGCCGCACTGACGCACGATGATGCTGCCGGCCTTGACGCGCTGGCCGCCGTAGGCCTTGATGCCGCGGAACTGCGGGTTGCTGTCGCGGCCGTTGCTGGTCGAGCCCTGTCCTTTCTTGTGTGCCATGGGTCGGAGCTCCTGTTCAGCCGTTGATGGCTTCGATCTGGATTTCGGTGTACTTGGCGCGGAAGCCCGTGCGCTTCTTGCTGTTCTTGCGCCGGCGGAACTTGCCGATGTAGATCTTGTCGCCCTTGCACTGGCGCACGATCTTGGCCGCGACCGTCACGCCATCGACGTGCGGCGTGCCAACCCGGCCTTCGCCGTCGCCGTCGCTGCCGACGCAGCAGACCTTGTCGAA
>JAGQRA010000255.1 GCA_020425885.1 Planctomycetota bacterium
CATCGCCACCATGATCACCGCGCCGAGGCCGCCGAGGCTGCTGAACAGCATCGCCACGAGCAGCAGCGAGAACACCCCGACGGCGAGCGGATCGGCGCCGACCAGCTCGGCGCCGTGCTTGACGAGGCTCTCGGCGACCCCGGAGCGCTGCATCAGGAACGACATCGCGCCGCCGAAGAAGGCGACCACCATGGCCGCGTGCAGCCGCATCGCGCCGTCCGAGATCACGCCGCCGAGCAGGTCGTGCCAGCCGATGCCGCCGTCGATGCACGCCGCGCCGCCGGCGATCGCGATGCCCATCAGCGGCAGCGTGATCAGGGCCGGCAACGTCCGCGTGAACATCAGCGCGGTCGCGATCACGAAGATCAGGAGGACGAGGATCCCGATGGCCATCTGCGGGCTCGAACGGTAGCGCGACGACCCGGCAAGACCAGCCGGTTGACGCGTTGCCGAGACCGAAGCTCGACGTCCGGCCGGCGGCGCGGCAGACTCGCGCTCACCCGACACGACGACGCATGATCACCGGCACCTTCCTCGACGAGATCAGCCACGACATCCCCTCGGCCAACTGGGGCCCCGACGAGTGGGCCCGCGACTTCGCGGCGATGGCCGAGTTCGGCATCGACACCGTGATCCTGATCCGCGCCGGCTACCAGGACCGCTGCGCCTTCGACTCGCAGGTGCTGCGCGAGCGCCACGGCTACCTGCTGGTCCAGGACGACCTCGTCGGCCTGTTCCTCGACCTCGCCGAACGCCACGGCATGACCTTCTGGTTCGGCACCTACGACTCGGGCGAGCACTGGCTGCGCGGCGAGCACCGGCAGGAGGTCGACATCAACCGCGCCTTCGCCGACGAGTTCGTCGCCCGCTACGGCGATCGCAAGGCGTTCGGCGGCTGGTACGTCTGCCACGAGATCGACGCCTTCGACGACTCGGTCATGCGCGTCTACGAGGATCTCGCGGCCCACCTCAAGGGCCTCCGCGAGCTGCCGATCCTGATCTCGCCCTACGCCCGCGGCAGCAAACTGTTCGACCGGCCGTTCACACTCGAGGAGCACGCCGACCACTGGCGGCGCATCTTCGAGCGCATCGCCGGCCACGTCGACGTCGTCGCCTTCCAGGACGGCCAGGTCGAGTACCGCGAGCTGCCCGACTTCCTGCGCACCAACGCCGGGCTCGCCGCCGAGCACGGGCTGCAGAGCTGGTCGAACGTCGAGAGCTTCGACCGCGACGTCCACATCCGCTTCCCGCCGATCGCGTGGCCCAAGCTGCGGCACAAGATCGAGGCGGCACGCGCGGCAGGTGTGTCGAAGCTGATCACGTTCGAGTTCTCGCACTTCCTCTCGCCGCACTCGATGTTCCCGTCGGCCGCGGGACTGCATCGCATGTACTCGGCCTGGCGCCGCGAGCAGGAACTCGGCGATGCGTGACACCGTCGCCGACGGGCGGCGGCGACCACCTGAGCGGTGATCACTTCGGCACGAGGGCGAGCACCGTGGCGACCGGACGCTCGACCGTGCCGTCGGGCAGCCCGCTTTCGAGTTCGCCACCGATCGCGAGCGCGGCCGAACCGCCGCCGTCGAGATTGAGCGCTGCGACCGCACCGAGATCCTGCAGCAGCCGTGCGAGGTCGGGCAGCGTCGCGCCGCGGCTCGCGACTGCCCGGCCCTGCACGACGACGAGCACCAGGTGTCCCGCCGCCGTGATGCCGATCGCGCTGCGCGGCTGCGGCTCGTCGACCGCACCGATGCCCGAGCCGAAGAAGACCTCTTCCTCCCAGGTGATGCGCGGCGCGCCATCGGCGAGCAGGACCGGCCCGGCGCCGATCGCGCTCACCGCGGGCCAGGCCG
>JAGQRA010000256.1 GCA_020425885.1 Planctomycetota bacterium
AGGCCGCGGGTCTGGGCGATCAGCCGTTCACGTTCGTTCATCCGGCACTCCCGATGCGGAACAGGAAATCGCCATCGCCCGGCGACAGCAGCCAGTCGCCCGGATCGGCCGTGCCTTCGCGCAACATCAACACGGGTTCCGGGGCGCCATGCGGCATGGCGTGGAAACCGAGATCGGTCAGCACCGGCTGCAACGAGCGCCGGCGCTCGAGGGCGAACAGCGCCTGCAGGCCGCGCTCGCGGGCGGCACCGAACAGGCTCGCGAGCAGGGCCCTGGCGCACGCGCCGTCGTCGGGCGTGACCGCGAGCTCGGCGACGTAGCCCTGCGGTTCGGTCGGCGATTCGCTGAGGGCCGCGAGGCCGCGCAGCGAACCGTCGGCGGCGAACGCGCCGAACACGGCATGCTCGATGAACGGATCGCCGAGGTAGCGCCAGCGCAGGTAGGCGGCGTCGCGCACGGTGACGAAGCGATGGTGCGGCGCGAGGCGAGCGGCGAAGGCGTCGCACTCGGGGCCGAACGAGGTCATCGGCCGGACCTCGATGCCGTCGACCGCTGGCGATCCGTCGAACGGCGGCCCCTTGGCGAACAGCGCGCCTTCGCTGGCCGCATCGACGACGCCGGCGCCGCGTTCCTTCATCAGCGCCGTCGTCGCCGCGGTCGGCGACGTGATGAAGCGGAAGCGTGAGCCCGCGGTCTCGACCATGGCTCCGGTCAGGCGACGACCGAGGCCGCGGCCGCGCAGCTCCGGGGCGACGCAGAAGTCGACGCCGCAGATGGCCGCCGTGGCCACGCCGTCCAGGAACACGCGGGCCGGCATCATGCCGTAGGTGCCGACGATCTCGCCGTTCAGCTCGGCGATCCACGCCGAGGGCACGCCGTCGATGCGCGCCGGGTTGTCGGCGAAGGCCCATCGTCGCCGCGCGCGTTCGCGATCGACGTCGAGCCCGTCGAAGCAGCGCGCGCGCAGCGCGAGCAGGGCGTCGAGGTCGCCGTCGGCGAACGGGCGGATGGATTCGAGGTCGGTCATCGTGGCACCAGCAGGCGGGCTTACGGCTGGCGGCGTGGGTGTCAAGGACGGGGCGCGCGGTGCCGTTCGTCGGTCGCCGTCACGCCACGCTTGTGCTGCGGTCGGGACGGGCAATACTGGCCCCGCGTGACTCTCGCTGCTGCATGGTCGCTCGCCGTCCTCGTGATCGGGCTCATCGTCCTGATCGGCGAATGGCTGCCGACCGGGGTCACCGGCCTGTTGATGATCCTGGCGCTGGCCGTGCCCGGAACGCTGACGCCGGAGCAGGCGCTGTCCGGCCTGGTCGACCCGGCGGTGATCGCCGTCGCCGGCATGCTGGTGATCTCGGCCGGCATCCAGCGCACCGGCGCGATCGGCTACGTCGCCAACGTGTTCATGGGCAAGGGGCGCAACCCGGCCGCCTCCTATGTCGTGCTGCTGCTCGTGGTGCTGGTGCTGTCGGCGTTCCTGAACAACACGCCGATCGTGCTGGTCTTCCTCCCCGTCGTGCTCGGGCTCTCCGGTCGCATGAACGAGCCGCCGAGCAGGCTGCTGATCCCGCTGTCGTTCGTGTCGATCCTGGGCGGCATGTGCACGCTGCTCGGCACCTCGACGAACCTCGTCATCGCCGGCGCCTTGGTCAAGGTGTCCGGGGGACAGCATCACCTCGGCATGTTCGACTTCACGCGGCTCGGCGTGGTGCTGGCCGCGGTCGGCACGGTGTTCATCCTGCTGTTCCGCCGGCGGCTGTTGCCCAAGCGCGTCTCGCTGGCGTTGCTGCCGGGCAAGGGCATCGCGACCGAGTACATGACGGAGATCGAGGTGCCGGCCGGTTCGCGCTCCGTCGGCCGGACGGTCGGCGAGATGCTCGCGTTCGATCAGGAGGCCAAGGTCGTCCGATTGCTGCAGCTGATCCGCGACGAGGTCATCCGTCCGGCGCGCTCCGATACCGTGCTCGAGGCCGGCGACACGCTGCTGATCAAGGGCGACCCCAAGGCGATCATGGCGGCGCGGCGCCGCTCCGGCACACCGGTCGAGACCGGCGAAGGGTCCGGCGACGGCGAGGAGGCGGTGCGCGGTACCGATCAGACCCTGTTCGAAGTGATCGTCGCGCCGAACTCGTCGCTGCTCGGCCGACGCATCAAGAACCTCGCCTTCGGGCGGCGCTACGACGTCAGTGTGTTCGCCCTGCAACGTCGCGGCGACCACCACCGCCGCAAGGTCGAGGACCTGCGACTGAAGCCCGGCGACGTGCTGCTGGTGCAGGGCTCGCGACAGAGCATCGACACGCTGAAGCGTTCGCCCGACCTGATCGTCGTCGAAGGCGTGCACGAGGCGATCCCGCACACCGAACGCGCACCGCTGGCGTTGCTGGCGGTCGCGGTGTTCATGGTGCTGGCGATCACCGGGGCGCAGAGCATCGCGATCGCCGCGCTGATCGCCGCGGTCGTGATGGTGCTCAGCCGCTGCCTGACCATGGCCGAGGCCTCCGCGGCGCTCGCCTGGGACGTGCTGCTGTTGATCGCCGGAACGCTGGCGGTGGGGCAGGCCTTGAGCGAGCACGACGTGGCTTCCGACTGCGCGGCGTGGTTGGCCGCGGCCTGCGGTCCGTTCGGCAACCACGTCTGTCTGCTCGGCGTGTTCGCTTTCACGACCTGCCTGACGCAGATCCTGTCGAACAACGCCGCCGCCGCGATCATGACCCCGCTGGCGTTCAAGACCGGCGAGGCCCTGCCCGGCATCGGGCCGATACCGTTCGTGATGGCGGTCGCCTTCGGCGCCAGCTGCGCCTTCCTGACGCCGATCGCCTACCAGACCAACCTGTTGGTCCACGGTCCGGGCGGCTACCGCTTCTCCGACTTCGGTCGCCTGGGGCTGCCGCTGACGCTGATCCTCATGGCGCTGGCGACGCTGTTGCTGCCGGTCATGTATTAGCCCTCGAACGAGCGCGACAGGAACGTGCGGTGCAGAAGGCATTCGCGACCGACCGCGTTCGTCGCGACTACTCGGGCAGCCTCGTCTCGTTTTGCGCGTATCCCAGGAGCTCGTGGTACTTCGCCTGCACGTAGGGGTGCAGCCGGTCGGCGAAGTCTTCGGTCAGGGAGTTGGCACGGATCAGTTGGATCACGTCGTCGAAGTCGCGTGGCCGGTCCGGTGCCGACAGGCCGGCAGCCAGCTTCAGCTCGACCAGCTTGCCCAGCTCCAGGTAGCGATACCCGTCGATCTCGACGCTGGCGTCACCGGGTTCGGGGAAGACGACTCCGCGCGGCGTGCCGTCGCCGGGAATCCCGCCGGCCAGGAGCACGTCGATCGGGATTCCCCGATCCGTGTCCTCTACTCCACGACTGCCCGCGAAGCGTTCGAGCCAGCCCAGGCCCAGCGAGTTCTCCTTGAACCGGCGCAGTCCTTCGGGATCCAGGAGCACGTCGACATCGGTGGTCGCGCGCAGATGACCGTGGGCGTTGACCGCCAACCCGCCGCAGATCGCGTACGGGATCCCGAGTTCGTCCAGCTTGCCGCACAGACGCCGTAGTGCCTGGTGCACGTCCGATGTGCCCATGAAGAACCTCCCCAACTGCTCGAGCCGATTGCGGTGACCGGCCAAGGCGTCGGAGGACTTCGCGTTCACGTCGATCATCTTGACCACGTGCTGTTGGTGGGTCGAGGGGGGGGATGCCTCGCGCGGGCTCGGGCCAACTTCTGCCGGCCAAGCTCAACGGACCCGGCCTCAGTTTGGGCCGAAGCTGATGATGTGGTTGCATAACGGACATCGTGAGACGAAAATACAAGGGTAGAAACGGCATGCAGAGGCGATCAGGCAGTCATCTTCGAGATTGGGCAGCACAGCCAGGCCGGCTCCCAGTCGTTCTCCGGGGCGCGCGACAAACCGGCAAGACATGGTTGGTAAACAACTTCCAAGATCCTGCCGAGCGGGACGTCGCCACCGTCAACCTCGAACGTGATCCCGACCTGGCCACCTGCTTCGCCAACCCGGATCCGGCCGCCACCCTGGCGCTGCTCGAGGCGCGACTGCGCAGGCCCATCACACCGGGCCGGACCATCCTGTTCCTCGACGAGATCCAGGCGGTGCCGAAGCTGCTGGCTAGCCTGCGGTGGTTCGCTGAAGAGCTGCCGAGCCTGCATGTCGTGGCGGCCGGATCGCTGCTCGACTTCGCGCTCGCCGACCCCGAGTTTGCCATGCCCGTCGGGCGGATCACGTTCGGCCACGTCGAGCCGATGACGTTCGCCGAGTTCCTGATCGCGGTGGGGGAGGAGCGGCTGCTTGCAGCCATCGAACAGGCTGTGCCCGAAGCGCCGTTGCCGACCGCGTTGCACGAGCAGGCCAGCCAGCTCGTGCGCACCTACGTGCTGGTCGGCGGCATGCCCGCGGCGGTCAAGGCATGGTGCGAGACACGCTCGTACGTCCACGTCGCGGAACTCCATCGCGACCTGCTGCAGACGATGCGCCACGACTTCGCCAAGTACAAGCGCAACGCCGACACCGCATGCATCGACAAGGTGTTCGCCGCCCTGCCGCGACTCGTCGGCCGCAAGTTCCAGCCCGTTCAGGTCGATCGCGACTCTACCGGTCGCGCGATCAAGGCGGCGTTCCGCCTGCTCTGCCTTGCCCGCGTGGCAACGGCAGTGCGGCGCAGCGCCGCGAATGGCATCCCGCTCGGCGCCGAGGTCGACGAGCGCTATCGGAAGGTGTGCATGCTCGACATCGGCCTGTTCGCCACGATGAGCGGCATCGATGCGGCGGCGGTGATGGGGGCGCCGGCCGAACGCTTCGTCAACGAGGGGCAGATCGCCGAGCAGTTCGTGGGACAGGAACTGCGTGCCTGCCGTCCGTTCAATCAGGAACCCGAACTGTTCACCTGGGTGCGCGAGGCGCGCAGCTCGAACGCCGAGGTCGACTACGTCATCCAGGTGGGAACGCGCATCGTGCCGGTCGAGGTCAAGGCCGGCGCATCGGGGCGACTGCGCAGTCTGCACGTGATGGCCGACGAGAAACGGCTCGATGTCGCGGTACGCGTCGGGCCCGAGCCGCTGCAGGTCATCGAGGTGGCGACCGCGGTGCCGGCGCCGCGGCAGCCGTCGTTCCGGCTGCTGTCGGTGCCGCTCTACATGACGGCGCAGATTCCGCGGCTGGCTGCTCGGATGGGTGAGGCGGTGGGGTGATCCGGGTGGTGCGGTGGTGTGAGGCCTTCGCCGTCGAACGAGAGCAGGAGCGTCCGCGTGGCCGTTCAGCTGCCAGGAAGCTGCAGCTCACGCTTCGGGGAGATGCTCGAGAGCTGGTCGGCCTTCACTTGCTGCGCTCGGCCTCGCGGACGTCGGGGCAATCGGCGCCGCAGTATCGGTCGCGGAGCTCCTTGGCGGCGTCGAGACGTTCGTCGGGCGTCATCGACCACTGCTGTTGTTTGTCCCATCGATCCGCGTCCGCGAATGATGTCGACTTGTGTGCTTCGCGCTCCACGTTGCCAGTCTATCCGGACTTGGCTGAGACGCGGTGGCGCCGGGCCGCGACCGCCGAGATGGACAAGGTGCTGAAGGAGTACCCGTCCATGGCATCGTTCCTCATGCCGGCGGTGTTCAACGCCCTGATGCAGAGCGAAGAGCCGCAGCATGCCGTCGCGTTGCAGCCGCGCGTCTGCGACGTCCTCATCGCCAACGAGGATGCCGAATCGCTCAACTCGCTGGCGTGGATGATCGTCGATCCCGCCGAGGAGATCGAGAAGCGCGACCTCGCCACCGCCGAGCGCGCGGCGAAGAAGGCGGTCGAGCTGACCAAGGAGCAGGACTGGGCGATCATCGACACGCTGGCGCGCGTCCACTTCTGGAAGCAGGACTACAAGCAGGCGGTGGTCTGGCAGCGGAAGGCGGTGGCACTCTGTGAGGAGGGCGAAGACCGCGATGGGCTGGCGGCGACGCTTGCCGAGTACGAGGAGTTGCTCGGCGGCAAGTAGATGCCGGGTGTGCGCGGTCTTGGCTTCGACCGATGGCCCTGACCCGCCGCGGGCAACGGCTTCGGCGTCCGGACTCAGCGCGAACGCGGCTGCAGCAGGCGGGCTTCGATGTCGGTCCGGATCTCGGTCCAGTGCTGCTTGTACGGCATGTCGGGGCCCATGTCGTAGCGGCCGATCCCTTCCTCGCAGAGCCAGCGAAGCTGTTCGAGCTGCAGCAGATTGCCGATCGAGCAGCGGCTCCATTCCTCGGCATAGCTGAACTGCTGGCCGCGGTAGACGGCACCGGCGAGGCCGCCGAAGATGAAGCCGATGTCTCGCTCTTCATGGCGCGCGAACATGACGCGGCCGCCGCCCGATGCCGCGAGCCGGCGCAGCATGCGCCCGTAGAAGTCGAGCGAAGGTGGTTCGGCCATGCCGCAGCGGCCGATGCCCTTCCAGCTCGTGCGTTCGACCGCGATCATGCGATCGTAGACCGCGGCGGCGTGTTCGGCGTCGCGCGGTCGGCAGCGCTCGAAGGTGACGCCGAGCGCCGCGGCGCGCCGGGCTGCCTGCCCGAGGTTGCGGCGCCACGATCCCGAGCGGCGCGACAGGTAGCCGTCGAGTCCGCCCGCGAGCGAGGCGCTGCAGAGGGTGGTCGGCGCCAGCCGGTGGATCAGGTAGCGCCGGCCGAACGACGCGGTGATGGCGCCCACCGTCGGGCCATCGGCGGATAGCCCGCTCAGCAGCAGGCTCGGCGAGGGCCCATCCCCCGTGCGTTCGGCGAGGAACTCGGTCAGCAAGGCCACGGCGTCGGTGCCGAGCAGCGGCGAGCCGAACAGCCAATGGGATTCGACCGGTGCCAGCAACGGCCCGAACCCGGCATCGTCGTGTTCGGCGAAGGCGATGATGCTGCCGGCGCGTTCGCGAAGGTGCAGCGGCAGGTGCGGGTAGAAGGCCTCGTGGAACGAGAACTGCCACTCGGTGCGGCAGCAGAACGGGTCGATCTGTGCCGCCTGTGCCGCGGCGCGGTTCCATGCCGAAGTGGCGTGGTCGAGTTCGGCGAGGCTGCGGCGGTGCATGCGCGCGGTCATCGTAGCGACGTTCGGCAGTGCGGAGGAGAAGGGACGGCAGGCTGCTCGGCGTGGTCCCTCGGGCGATTCTGCCGCGTGGCGGCACGGTCGCCGATGCTGTATGGCCAGGAATCACGGCCCGCGG